>NZ_JADBVM010000113.1:0-70171 GCF_020244875.1 Microcystis sp. M44BS1 | reverse complement strand
GATAATACAAAGACAACCAAAAGAAGTCAAGCTGTATCCTTAACAAGGGAACAGTCAAACTAGGAGCCGTGTGAGGTGAAAGTCTCATGCACGGTTCTGAATGGGAGGGGAGGTCGGTGACGACCTTCTCGACCCCTAATAGTATCAATAGAGACGTTGCTAGACAACGTCTCTACAAAAGTGGTATTTAATCAAGCTACTCAGAAACAGACAGAGGGGAAACCTTGTGGGCTTGAGCGAGATAGTACCATCCCGACGGGACAAATACCAGTGCGCTTAGGGTGGTTCCGATCACCCCGATGGAAATACAGATAGCGAGGGGTTCCCAAAAAGCGCCGCCGTAGAGGAATAATGGCACAAATCCCGTCACGGTGGTTAAGGTGGTGGTGAGAATGTGACGGGTGGAAGCAATGACCACTTCCCGGATTGCCTTTCGTTGGCGTTGAAGATGGGGGGGTAAAGCTTGTAAAGCCGCTACCACGACAATAGAATCATTAACGGAAACCCCAATTAAGCCGATAGTGCCTAAAATGGACATGAATCCTAGGGGATATTCAAATAACCAGAGGGAAAATAAGGCTAGTCCAATTGAACTAATACCGACGACAGTAACTAGGGCAGCAAGACGGAAGGAGTTAAAAGAAAGAACAAGGGTTGATAGCATTAGAATCGCCAAGACTCCCACACTAGCAATTAGATTAGCCACAGCCGTATCTCTTTCTTCTTCCTCTCCGCCAAATTCGAGCCGATACCCTGGCGGAAGAGAAAATTTGCCCGATTCTAAGTTTTGGCGAAATTCGTCTAAAACCGTTGCAGCGATCGCATCAGCTTGAACATAGGCCTTCACCGTATTAATTCGCTTGCCATTTCGTCGAGGAATCGTGGCTAATTCGGGGAGAAAATCAAATTCTGCCACGGAGGAAAGGGAAATATTCGCCCGTTCAGCAGTGGCGGAATTACCGAGAATATTTAAAGAGGCAATTTGTGGCAGTTGCTCGCGATCGCGATTAGCGACTCGGACTCGTACAGGTAATTCTTCCGTTGCTTCTAAAATCGAGCCACCCACAGAACCTTCTAAAAGGTTATCCAATTGGCTGGCGATCGCCGCATTGTCCAAACCAATTAGTCGAGCTTTTTCTTCATTAATTTTTAAGGCTAATTTAGCTTGAATTTCACTTAAATCAGCAACAGAATAGGTTATTTCGGGTATTTTTGCCAGTTCTTCCCGTAGGGACTCGCCAATTTTCCTTAACATCTCCAATTCTGAGCCATAAACCCTAATTTCGATCGGGGCGCCCACCGGTGGACCCTGTTCTAGGGGGCTGACTAATACCCTTGCCATCGGTAGAGCTTGACTTAATTGTTTTTGTAAGGTTTCGATCAATTGGGGTTCATCAGAAACTTGCCGAAGTTGAATCAACGCTTGGGCAAAATTAGGAGAGTCTTTGACGCCATCGGAGAGATTATAGTAGAAGGGGGGAGCATTACGCCCTAAAAACCAGTGAACTTCCCCAATTTCTTGATGATCTAGCAGTATTTTTGCAGCTTGAGCCACTTTTACCTGAGTTACTTCTAGGGTTGTGGTGGGGGCCAGTTCGATTTCTAGGGTTAACTGATCTCGTTCTGCTGGGGGAAAGAATTCTTCTGGGAGAGTGCCAGCGACAACAAAGCCAGTAATTGGGATAATCAAGCCAATAACCAGACCTAATACGGGAAAATAGAGATTCAACTTCAAAATTTGGCGATACAACCCCGTTAGGAGCGGTAAATTAATTCCCGTATCCCACCAATGGGTTTTTGTCTGGTGCGAGCGATGAGTCAGTTGATATAAACGTAAACTGAGGACAGGAATAATCGTTAGGGACAAAATTAGAGAACTAACCAAGGCTAAGATCACTGTTTGGGCGATAGTACGCACGAATTCGCCAGTGCCTCCTTGCAAAAGAGCGATCGGCATAAAAGACAAAATCGTGGTTAGGGTAGAAGCTAAGAGGGGAATCCCTAACTGTTTAACGGTTTCAGCAACAATATGTTCGTGAGCTATTCCGGTCCGTAGTCCTTTTTGCAGTTCATCGACAATCACAATAGCGTTATCGATCAAAAGTCCCAAAGCAATAACAATTCCTGTCACCGACATTTGATGTAGGGGGATTTGCCAGAGATTCATACCGGCAAAGACCATCAGGATCGATAAAGGCAAGGATAAACTCACCACCAAGGCGGACTGCCATCCCATCATCACAAAAGCTGTCCCCATGACACAGAGTAACCCTAGGATCATGTTGCTGAATAATCCATCGAGTCGGTTAGCCACATAACGATTTTGGGCAAAAATTATCTTGAGGCTCACACCTTGGGGGAGAGAGGGTCGAAACAGGTCTAACTTGGCCTGGGCCGCCGCTGTCCATTCGTCTATGCGTTGGCCCGATTCCATCATAGCCGCCACCACAATAGCGGGTTTACCGTTAATAATGGTTAGTTCTGGCGGTGGTTCTTGAATTCCCTTGGTAACTAGAGCGATATCTCCTAAACGGGTAAATTGTCCATCATTACTGTAACGAATCGGAATGGCTCGAATCCGAGAGAGTGATTCTAAACTGGTATCGACTTCCAATAATAAATTATTGCGATTACTGCGAAGTTGTCCGGCGGCGACTTTGGCATCACTGGTTTGAATTTGTTGGGCAACTTCGACGGCAGTTAGGCCCAGGGAGGATAATTTCACCGGATCGATTTCGACTAAAATTTCCTCGGCCGGAACCCCGACTAACTCGACCCTTTCGGTTCCCCAAAGGGCTTCTAATTCATCGAACAGTTCTTGGCCAAGTCGGCGTAAAATAGCGTAATTAGGAGCGGTATCTAGATCCCAAAGGATGGCAGTCAATAAACTAAAGGCTTTACTATATCCTTCTTCGTATAAGGGTCTTTGGGCTTCTGGGGGTAGTTCCGGGATGACATCGGTAATCCGATCGCGAATGCGTGACCAGACGGGATCCACATCAGTCACTTCATCTTTAAGTTCAATATTGACCGTGGAACGCCCTAATTCTGAGGAGGACTCAATCAGGCTAATTTCTTTGATGCTAGAGAGAGATTGTTCAATTTTTTCGGTCACTAGGGATTCGACCCGATAAGGACTGGCACCGGGTAAATTGGTGGTAATGGTGGCACCTCGATTAATTGTTTCGGGATCTTCCATGCGCGGCAAAATTTGAAAGGAAGACAATCCCCAGACAATAATCAGAATTAAGGTAAGAATTAGTAATCTAGGTTTACGTTCAAATAAGTTATTCATTGGAGATTATTAGGGATAATAAAGCTGATTAATGACCACTGACTACCAAATTTCCACCATTTGCCCGGGTACGATGCGGTGAACCCCTTCGACGATCACCCGATCACCGGAGGTGAGAGTCCCGCGCACCAACAAGCGATCGCCTTGAATCGCTAGAACTTCTAAATCTTGGCGTTTGACGGTAAATTGTCGAGGATTATCGGGATTAGCTTCTCCTAGAACATAGGAAGACCATAATCCTCTCGTGCCTTGTACTAAAGCTTCTGTGGGCAACCAATAGCCCGATTGTGGAACCGATTGAGATAATTCTAGGCTGACCACTTGCCCCGGAATCAGGCCCTGAGTCTGATTTAAACTTAAAATAACCGTGGCGGTACGGGTAGTCGGATCGATTTGGGGCAGGGTTGAAGTGACTTGTCCTGTTACTATTTTGTCACCAATTTTTAAACGATGTTTACTCCCAATTGGTAATTTTTCAGACTGGTCAATGGGAATCCCGATACGCGCTTCCAGTTTATTACTTTCCACTAAACGAACGATCGGATTACTTGCAGAAACAACAGTGCCAATATTGACGTGAAGGAGGGCAATAGTGCCATCGTAGGGTGCTTGAAGTTGGCTTTTCTCAATCTCTAATTTAATATTCTTCAGTTGGGCATCAAATTGGTCAATAACGGCTTTTTGCAGAGAAATTAATTCGGGACGAGTACCGGCCTTGAGTTCATCTAATTGACTTTGGGCTTCATCAATTCTCGCTTGTTGTGCATTAACATCTGTTTGCACTTCTTCGAGTTGTTCTCTAGTAATTGCCCCTTCTTGATACAATCCTAGCCGTCTTTGGTATTTAGATTGGGCTAAAGCTAATTGTTCCCTGAGATCTCGGACTTTTGCTTGGGCTGCAGCGATACTTTCTTTCCTGGAACCAGCTTGTAATTCTTGCAGTTTAGCCGTGGCTTGCGATCGCTGGGCGATGAGTTCTTGTTTTTGTGCTTCTAAATTGCGTGTATCTAGAGTAGCAATTAAAGTACCTCGGCGTACCTCTTGACCCTCTTGAACCAATAAACTAATTAATTGTCCGGAACGCTCAAATCCTAGTTCACTTGTCCGTTTAGCCACAATATTACCCGTATAACGGCGCGGTTCTTGGTGATGGGTGACAGGAGTTAAAGTTAAGGTTCGCACCGGTAAGGCTGCCGTCTTGCCCTTATCGATTGCTAACGAAGCGGTTTCTTTTGAGGTGGTGGATTCAGAGGTGTCTTCTAAGAGGACATTACGCAGGGTAGGATAGGCAAAAACCGAGGTGGCCGCCAGGATACCAGTAATAATTAATCGCCAGGGCAATCGCAGTTTTTTGATAGCAGTTTCTTGCTGTTTAGTGATGGGATTGGGGGAAGTCATAATCCAGTTCCAAATGAGTAGGGTTTAGTCAAAAGTAATAACAGATTAGCGAGGAAAGAACTATTTTTTGATCGCATAAGACCGGAGGACAAAAGCCGCTGCTAGGGATAATATACCGGCGCACAAAAAGGCAATTTGTACCCCCCAGGGGTTATCAGGAGTTTTCCCGAAAGAAAGGAGCAATCCTGTTAGAAAAGACCCCGCACCTTGGCTAAATTGAATTAGTAGCCCCCTAGTGCCAAAAAATATTGCTTCTCGTCCCATTCCTTGTTGCTCCGCATCTTGATCGATAATGTCCGATAACATGGCATTTGGCAGACTAAAAAAGCTGGCTAGGGCTAAATTAGCGATGATCGAAAGGATTAACCAAGGAATCAAAGAATCTTGCCACCAAAAGCGACCACAGGCCATGGCAATCATACCCAAGCCAACCCAGATTAAAGAACCTTGAAAAACCAGTTTTTTGCCATATTTTTGCGCTAAGGGTAAAACTAGGGTAAATCCAGCCAAGGCACTCCCCACGATAATAGTATTAATCACGGCGGCAAAACTTACCTCTCGTTTGAGGAGAGCAATTACTAAAAAAGTCGGAATCACCGAGATAATACTAATCACCATCCACGCCAAAATCATGGTGATCATATAGATACAAAAAGTCCGATTGGTAAAAGCCGCCGTTAAGGTGGTTTTAAAGTTAGGATATTTCCCTTTAGAAGGAGTATATTCTTCTTTTTCTAGTAAGGGCATAGCTAGGGTAATTACCCCAATAAGACTAATAGCAATCCCCATGCCTTGAAAGCCATAACTATCAGTTAACCAAGGGGCAATAATTCCACCAATTGTGGCACCAATTAAACCAAAAATTCCGATTTGAGTTGATAATTTAACCCTTGCTTCTGGGCTTTTAGCTAAAGTGGGCAACCAGGCTAAATAGGGAACATGATAGGATGCCATGCCCACATAAAACACCCAAAGCATGGTGACTAAATAAATGAAGTAAGTGGTTTGATTTAAGTTATCAGGGGGATTAAACAATAGGATAAAACCACCAATTAAAGGGAGTAAACTGGCCAGTATAAATGGTCTTCTTTTGCCCCAAGGACTCCAAAAGCGATCGGAAAAATAACCGATCACTGGCTGCACAAAAGCTCCAGCAATACGGCTAATCATTATCGCTATCCCCACTAAAGCAGAGGGCAATAAAATGGATAAGTTATAGTCATTGGGAATGCCAGGGTCGTAGCGATAGATTAGCATGGTTAGAAGGGCATTATTAACGATAAAGTTACCAAACCAACCAGTGATATACGGAAGATAATCTATTCGGAGATGTTGCCATTTGCTAGAAGTGCTAGAAGTCATTAGAATTGGGGGAGAGATGGGCAGTTAGCAGTAGATTGTTAGACTTATTTAAGGAAATTCGTAGCGACCAGGTGAGAGAATGTGATTGGGATCCAAGCTGTCTTTAATTTTTTGGATTAAGCAACTATAATCGTCTTGGGCTGCGGGTAAACTATTCATAGAGTGGGTACTAAGACGATAGGGATAATAGCCTTGATTGATCAATTCTGCCAACATTTCATCGTGACAATTTAAGGCTTTTTGGTCTTCGCCTTCTAGCAATCGATCATAAAAAATGGCAGCATTGATGTTGATATTGCGCTCGGTAATACAGTTAATACCGATATTGGGTTCATAACCATATTTTTGAGCGATGCTGCTGATAATATTGAGAGCATTTCTGAGATGATTTCCCAGAAAAGGAACAGCGGGAACACACCAAATCATGCCACAGGCATCCAGGTCTAAATTCAACTTATCGGTGGGAGGCGTTTTTTTGCGCCAATAGGCCATCTTCAGGACTTTTTCAGTAATCATTCCTCGTTGGGGATTTTTGTGATAAATTAAATCCACCTTGTCCTTAATTTCCACACCAGTAAATACTTTAAAAATCGGACTCATTTTGCTGGCCATTTTGAACTTATTTTCATCAAAAAACATAAGTTTATTGACAATTCCTTTCAAGGCTTTTTCAATTAGGTTTCTTTCGACTTTTCCTTGTTCTGGTGAAGCGGAATATAAAGCACCTTCTCCTATCCACACACCGCCGCCCCATTGATGACTTAATTGTTCTAATAAATCGGGGGGTAAAGGAGTTTTTTCTTGGCATTCCTGCCAGGGATATTGTTGTTGAATAGACAACATTCGGTAGTTATTATTAATGTGGAAGGTCGTTTTAATTACCCCTGCCATTTTCAGTTGACGTAGTTTATCGATCAATAACTCTAATTTATTTTCTTGATCGATGCTATAGAAAAAAGCCTGAAAATATTGAGGATAGGGCGTTAACCAAAAAGTCATTTTGGTGACAATTCCCAGGTTAGATTGCGTGAAAATTCCATCAAAATAGGGACCAACTCCCCAACGATTGACCGCCCCTATTTGGGAGTTTTCAAAGCGATTAAATCCCGTATGAACACATTCACCGGTGGGCAAAACTACTTCCATTCCACAGACATGATTAAAGCGATCTCCCAAAGGTCCTTTGGCTTCACCCCGTTCGAGAACATTGCCAATAATACTAGAATCAGGAGTCGAACCGGTGACACTCATTAATAATTTATTGCCATTTTTTTGCAAAAAATCGTAGAGTTGTCGCTGAGTAACACCCGCTTCAATAGTTACATAAGCTAGGGTTTCATTGTAATCCAAAATCCGATTTAATCGACTCAAATCCATTAAAACCGAACCAGTGCAGCTAGGAACTCGCGAACCATAGCCCCAATTTTTACCTGTACTAATAGGATAGACAGGGGTTTGGTAGCGATTAGCAATTTTTAGAGATTCTTGGACTTCTTGACGATTACCTGGGCGAATAATTGCCGGGATTTTAGCATGGGTTTCGTAGGTAGCGGTCTCGGCTTCTAGGCGTTTTTTGTTATCGGTGCTGACATATTCGGAGCCTAATAAATTTTCCCATTCTTGTAGAGCGTTAGTTAAATTGTCGCTAATAATATTTTCGGAAACAATTAGAGAGTCCATAGTATTTTCTTTCTCCTTGAAATTCAGGTATGAGAGGTAATTAAAGGGCCCTAGGGAACCGGCCCTGCTATCCGTGGCAATTAACTTTTAAGCGGTTGCTGTTTGCGAGAGAAAATTGCGCTAAAACTAGGAATAAAACGGGGAGTATTGGCGAAAACTGCTTGATAATTGGTGTCTTGACTTAAAGCTTCTTCTTCAGCCGGAATGCGTTGGATTAATAACCAAGCATTCAGGAGACTAAAGACTATAGATGTCAGATAAGCGGTATGAAACAGGGGAACCACCGCTAATTCCGTGATCATCGCCCACCAGTTAGGATGACGGATATATTGATAAATGCCATTGTCGATCACGGATGTCTGAGGAACCGTGACCACCTGATGAATCCAGCGATCGCCTAAAGCTTCAATGGAGGCATAGCGGAGCTTTTGAGCTAAAAAGGTAGTAATTAGGGAAAATAAAGCCAATGCTGGAATAAAAGGTCGATCGAGCAGATAAACTTCCCCAATCATGCAAAGCATCCAGCTAGATTGGAAAATCTTGACGAATCCCACATAATTAGAACTATGCAGTTTGCCACCTTCCGCTAAGACTTTGGCCATATTCTGTTTACTCAGACGAGTAACGCGCACTCGTTGGACAATAATGTAACTAATCAGGGCAATGAAAACTATTTGGCTTAACATCCTTAAATATCCTTAGAATTGAACTAAAATGGCTTCTTGAGCAAATCCTGGCCCCATGGAAATTATTAATCCGTAGGAACCCGTGGGAGGATGGGGACGGGAAAGGGTTTCATCGAGAATGCAGAGGATAGTAGCAGAGGCAATATTGCCAATTTCCGCCAAAATATCCCAACTAACCTGTAAAACATCCGGTTCTAACTGGAATTCTTCAACTATTGCATCGAGAATCTTTGGACCTCCCGGATGCACCATCCAACAGACAATTTCCTCGAGGGAAACTCCTATTTTTTCCAGTAAAGATGTCACCGCTTTTCTCACCCCACCCTTGACGTAATCAGAGACTTCTGGGCGAAGAATTTGGCGAAAACCGTAGTCTGTTAAAGGCAATGCCATTAAATGCTCTGTGTGGGGCATTAACAGCGATTGAGTGCCGATAATCTTCAGTTTTGCTTTACCTTGCTTGACTAAGGGATGTTCATCTCCCGCTAAGAGAACAGTACCGACTCCATCGCCAAATAAAGCCGCTACCACAAGGGTCATAATGATATTGCTATATTGAGACGGATCTTCGGGTAATTGTCCCAATAATTCCGTTAAATCGCTATGAATTGACCCTTGCCAAAGGCCAGAGGAGGGATCGGTGGTAAACAAAATCGCTGCTTCGGTGGGATGTCCTTGCAGATAATCGTTTACTCTGGCTAATCCTTGGGCGCCTCCCAAACAGCCGACACCCGATAACGCTTGCCGCTTGATATCGAGGGAAAAATCTAGACGATTGAGGAGTAAACTTTCTAGGGAAGGAACGGAAGGAAGAACAGTAACGGAAGTAACTAGGGAGATTTCTTTGGGAGAAAGAGCGGCTTTTTTGAGCAAATTAGTTACTGTCGATGTTACTAAATCCATAGTTAGATCGACCATTTGACGAAAGGGTTGGGCGATTCCGGGAGGATTATCGGCATCGAATTCATCTAGGGGAATGGTGAAGTATCGCCCTTGAATTTTGACATTACTGAAAAAACGATGAATTTGTTCTAAATCAAAAAAGGTTTGTTCCTGGAAGTCAAGATGATTTTCTCGGCAATAATCTTGAAGAAGATTAGCACAATGATTTCTGATATTGACTTCTAGAACCTCTTGGGGATAGTAATGTTCTGGAAAACCGGTAGCTGTCTCAATAATGTAGGGCATTGGAGTTAAGAGAGAGGGATTTCAGGGGGTAAATTATCGTGGGAGATTTAAGCCAGTAATCGGCGAGCTAATCCTTGGGCTTGGCGTATATAACCCAATTTGTCAATCACTAAGGAGTGAGTACCGCTATGGTGTTTATTGTCGGTGCTTAAATTGGAGCTAATTTGACGTTTTAGCTTTTCAAATTTATAGACAAACCGGGATTTTTTATCCTGAGCTTGTAGATAAGCGGCCACTAAATTACTTTGTTCTTCAAATACTCGCCAGTGGGTGCCAGTGGGATGAACCATTCCGATGACAAACAGGTTATTTTCCTCTGGGTGAAAAACATTCATATAGAGGTTGGGCTGGGTGGTTCCTTCTTGCCAATTTAAATCCGATTTGTCAATAAAAGAAAATTCAATTTTGTAACCAGTGGCGTAGATAATCAGATCAATTTCTTCTGTACTGCCATCGGCAAAAATAACATTCTTTCCGTCTAATTCTTGGATATTAGGCTTATGGGTGACATCTCCATGCACATAATAACGATAGATTTGTTGGTCACTGTTGGGAATAATTAGACCGTTACTTTTACAGTCTGTCGGAATATTGAGTTTTTTGAGATTAACTCCTTGTAAGAATAGAGCTATTGGTGATAATAAAGCCATCATTTTCATGTGTTCTTGCGCTGGAATTAGATTCATGATTGGCGTGTTAATCATCACCCATTCTGGGGGCAAACCGAACAAAAATTTCGGCATACAGAGAAAGCCACGACGGGTACTATGGAAAGTTTTACTGCCATTAATAGCCGCTTCGACGACTAAATCCATGGCTGATTGTCCCGCTCCAACTACTAGGACTTTTTTAGCATTTAGTTGAGCGGGATTATCATAATCTTTTGAATGGATAATTTCCCCGTCAAAATGCCCAGAAAATTGAGGAATATTCGGTTTACTATGATAACCACTAGCGATTAAAACTCCTCGGTATCGTCTGGTTTCTTGGTTGCTAAGGGTGACATCCCAAAAGTTACCCACCTTTTTTACTTTCTCCACGCTGAGATTAAATTCCATAAAATCATAGAGATTGAAATGAGCGGCATAATTGCGAAGATATTCATAGACTAACCGATGATTGGGATAATCTGGGTAATCTTTTGGCATGGGAAAATCGGAAAAAGGTTGTGTGGTTTTATGACCAATTAGATGTGTATTTTTATACATTGGACTATCGGGACGATCATAAATCCAAATACCCCCAACATCCTGGGCAGATTCGATAACATTAAAGGGAATTTTGGCTTTGCTTAAGGCTCTAGCCGCCGCTAATCCTGCGGCACCAGCCCCAATAATACAGTATTGCTCTTTGTAATCTAAAGTCATGATTTTTCTCCCTTGAGTAATTGGTTGATTAGGCAGTCATTTGTTCAGGAAACTCTCGTAAACTTTGGCAAATTATTTTCATAATTTTCTCCGTATGTTGATTGATAAAGAAATGTCCTCCCGGTAAGGTATGCAGGACAAAATCTTGATTGGTTTGCAGTTGCCATTGTTGTAATTGATCGGCAGAAACCTTGGCATCGTTGTGACCTCCAAAAACGGTAATAGGACAATTTAAGGGTTGACCTTGTTGATAAGAATAGGTCTCTAGGAGTTTGAAATCTGCTCGTAAAATTGGCAAAAAAGCCGCCATTAAATCGGGATTTTTGAGGAGAGTTTCTGGGGTTCCTTGAAAATGACCTAAAGCTGTTAAAAATTGCTCATCTCCCAGACGATGAATGGGTAAATCAGGATTGACAATGTGAGGCGCTCGAAATCCAGACATAAATAAATGTTGGGGTAGATTTTGCCGAGTTTTAGCTAATTCTCTGGTTAATTCAAAACTGATTAAAGAACCCATGCTATGACCAAAAAAAGCATAAGGTTGGTCTAAATAGGGAGTCAGAATCGGAATGAGACGATTAATCAGGGATTTTAGCGATGTAATCGCAGTTTCCTGAAGACGCGTTTCGCGTCCGGGTAGTTGAATCGCCCACAATTCCACTTGCTTGGGGCAGTAATTCAGCCAATTTTGGAATAGGGAGGCACCCCCACCGGCGTAGGGAAAACAAAATAGACGAATGTGGGCGTTAGGATTAGCTTGTTTGCGAATTAGCCAAAGTTTCGGATCATTAGAGATATTTTCGGCTTTAGTCGTCTTGATTGGTTTTTTCTGTTTTGAGGGGAGAGGAGTTTTGTTGCTAGTTGCAGGTTGGGAGTTTTGGGTGATTAAGTTGAATATTTGCGGTAAAAACTGCTCAATACTCAATCCCGCTAGGTATTCCACGGGAACAATAATTTTTAAATCCTCCTCTAGTTGACGTCGTAATTGACTGGACATGAGAGAATCTAAGCCTAAACTAGAGAGCGGTTGCTTGGTATGTAGCTTGACCACGGATAAACCAGTAATCTGTTCTAAAACACCGATAATGTAGGTTTCTAGTTGTTTAAGCTGTTTCTCTGCGGGTGTGGCCAACAAAGAGTCAAGGGTAATTAGATGACCAGAAGATGATGCAGTGGTGGTTTTGACAACTTCTGGCGGTTGCGGCGGTGTTTCTAGGAGATATTTCGACAATTCAGGCAATAATTGCGCTTCTTCTGCGGTCAAGTCGCCTGTTTTTAGCCAATAACTACTTCTTTCAAAGGTGTAGGTCGGTAAGATACAGGGTTTACTGTCTTGATTGGCCGTTATCTCTTGCCAATTCAGGGCGAATCCCCGCAGATAAAGCTGACTGACACTCTCGAGGATCTGTTGTCGGTCAGAGGTTTGACGACGCAAACTGGGCAACCAAAGACAAGAATAATTTTTATCCAGTAGGCTGCCCATGCCCGATAAAACGGGATGGGAGCCGCATTCGACAAATAGCTCATAACCGTTGTCCAGTAAGGTTTTTATCCCATCGGCAAAGCGAACAGAAGACCGGAGATGACGACACCAATAATCGGGAGTAGTGACCTCAAAATTGACTAAGTTGCCATTAAGGTTAGAAATTAAGGCTCGTTGGGGGGGATGATAGGTGATAGTTTCAGCAATTTGTCGGAACTCGTCTAAAATCTCCTCCATCAGAGGGGAATGAAAGGCTTGAGAGACATTTAACCGGGTAATTTTCAGATTTTTGACCTGAAGCTGTTTTACCAGGGTTTCTATGGTCTCTGCAGCACCGGACAGGACAATATTATCCTGACCATTAATAGCGGCAATAGCTACCTGAGATTGATAGGGGGCAATTAAGGGAGTAATTTCAGCTTCACTAGCCGAGATAACGACCATTGAACCACTTTTTCCCACAGAATCCATCAATTTAGCCCGATAGAAGACTAATTTTAAGGCATCTTCTAAACTAAAGACTCCAGCAACACAGGCGGCCACATATTCCCCTAAACTATGACCCATAACTCCATGGGGGCTAATTCCCCAGGATTCCCAGAGTTTAAAAAGGGCGTATTCGAGAGCAAATAGGGCAGGTTGGCTGTAAAAAGTTTGATTGAGATGATTTTCTTGGTCAATAATCTCCGTTAGGCAATAGTCCCCATATTGACGGAGAATCTCAGCACAGCGATCGATTGTTTGACGAAATAGAGGATAGGATTGGTATAGTTCCTTTCCCATACCGGGGTATTGAGAACCCTGTCCCGGAAAGAGAAAGGCAATTTTTGCCCGATTTTTGCCACTAAATTCACTTTTTTGGCGAAAAGAACTCGGTTCACCTTGAACAAAAGCGGTTAATTTTTCTTGAAGTTGGCAGTGACTAGAGACAACACAGGTGAAACGATGGGGTAATTGGGAGCGACTGCGATTGCTAGTAGCACAAATGGAGCTTAAAGCAATATTTTTGGCATTTTCTAGGTAATTTGCGTATTTTTGGGCTAGTTTGATTAAAGCCGATTCGGTCTTGGCTGAGAGGGTGAACAGATAGGGCGATGAATCAGGTGCCGCAGTCGTTTCAGGTTCGTAAGGGTATTCTTCGAGAATAATATGGGCATTAGTGCCATTTAAGCCAAAAGAACTAACTCCAGCTAAACGAGAAGAATTTTCACTAACCCATTCACGGTTTTTAGTCGGAACTTTCAGCGGTTGATTTTCCCAGTCTAGATGGGGTGTCGGTTGTTGGAAGTGGAGATGGGGGGCAATTTGTCGATGTTGCAAGCATAAAATCACTTTCATTAGTCCGGCAATACCTGCGGCCGCTTCTAGATGGCCGATATTGGTTTTGACGGAACCAACCCAAACTGGTTGGAGATTTTTAGCAAAAACTGTCGATAATGCACCTAATTCAATGGGATCGCCCAAAGAAGTGCCAGTGCCATGGGCCTCAATATAGCTAATGTCCTCTGGCTTTACCTGAGCATTTTTTAAAGCTTGACGAATCAATTGTTCTTGACTAAGTTGATTGGGAACTGTTAAACCGCTACTCGTACCGCCATGGTTAACGGCCGAACCTTTAATTAGTCCTAAAATCAAGTTATTATCCCGAATAGCCGCAGATAAAGACTTTAAAACTATAATACCGCCGCCTTCTCCCCGTACATAGCCATTCGCTGTTCTATCAAAGGTTTTACAACGACCGTCAGGAGACAACATCTGGGCGCGGGATTCCATGATAGTAACGAAGGGGGTTAACATTAGGTTGACTCCCCCGGCTAGGGCAACTTCACACTCGTTATTGCGTAAACTTTGGCAAGCTAAATGAACAGCGACTAAAGAGGAGGCACAAGCAGTATCAACCGTTAAAGTTGGGCCATGAAATCCAAAAAGATAGGATAAACGTCCCGAAGCTACACTTTTAGCATTTCCCGTTCCCGTATAGGCATCAATCAGATCGGGATGATGGCTAAAATGGGAGTAATCTTGAGTCATCATGCCGATAAATACCCCCGTTTGACTTCCTCGCCGATTTAAGGGTGATATTCCCGCATTTTCCAGAGCTTCCCAGGCTAGTTCCAGCAGTAATCGCTGTTGCGGATCCATTTGTGCCACCTCCCGGGGAGAAAGACCAAAAAAACCAGCGTCAAATTGATCTATCGGTTGATTTAAGAAGCCACCGTGACGGGTATAGACTTTTCCCCTTGCATCGGGTTTAGGATCGTAATAATTGTCAATATTCCAGCGTTGTGGCGGAATTTCGCTGATGGCATCGGTTCCTGATTGCAATAATTCCCAAAAAGTTTCCGGGGAATTAGCTCCCTGGGGAAAGCGACAGGACATACCAATAATTGCAATTGGTTCATTTTTGGCTTTTTCTAGGGTATGTAGCTTAGTTTTTAAGACCTTAATTTGATTTAAGGCATCTTTTATTAAGCTCATTTGATCGGTTTTGGCAGGTGTTTGTGTCATGGTAAACAGGTTATTTAGATAGGGTTTGAGGTCTGCTTTTCTAGCTTAAGGAATTTAACTCCTGTAGCAGTAAATCGGACAATTCTTCTAGGGATAAATCTTCTTCGTTGAGGGGATCAAGATTGTTATCTTGATTTGCTCCTATTGCTAAGGGTTTTAAACTAAAGTCAAGGTCAATAACTTCAGCTACTAGATAATCGACCAAACTGGTCACTGTTGGGTATTTAAAAGTGATAGTTGCCGCCAGAGATTTACCTAAATCCTTGGCTAAACGATTGCGTAATTCCACCGTCATTAAAGAATCCATTCCCAACTCAAAAAAACCTTGGTCAACTTGGGTAAATTCTCTAGCCGGAATAGCGAGAATTTCCGCTACAATCCCTTGAACATGAGCAGTCAAAGCCGCAAAACGCTCCTCAATTGGTACTGTCCTTAAGACATCAAGAAAATTATTTTCTGTGGTTAATTTTTGGGCTGAAAAACTCTGGAAATCTCGTAATAAAGGCGGAATTTTTTGATTCTCGAAACTGTTAAAAAAGCTATTCCAATTGAGAGAAGCGACAGTTACCTGTGTCCGAGAAGTCGTCAGCAATGTTTCGAGGAGATGCAAACATTTTTGGGGATCAAGAGGGGTAAAACCCTGTTTAATTAGCCTTTTTTTCGCTTTTTCGTCTAAATTTTCCGCCATACCACCCTCTGCCCAGGGTCCCCAATTAATAGTCAGGGCCGGCAGTCCTTGCGCTTGACGATAATGGGCTAGACTATCTAAAAAGGCATTAGCGCTAGCATAATTACTCTGTCCAGAAGACCCTAAAACCGAGGCCATCGAGGAAAAATTAATAAACCAGTCTAAATCCACTTCTTGACTGAGGAGATGCAAATTCCAAGCGCCGAGTATTTTGGGGGAAAAGACGCGCTCAAATTTCTCCCAAGTCTGTTTGGATAAGCTGGCATCCTCTAACACCCCGGCCGTGTGAATAATGCCTTTTAAGGGGGGTAACTGTTGCTCGATTATCTCAAAAGCCCGACGCATTTGGCCAAAGTCGCTAACGTCGGCGGCAAAAACTTCTACATTGGTTCCCTCTTGTCGCCATTGGTCTATAATTGGCTGGGTTTCTGGAGTTATTCCCCGGCGACTTAGTAAGACGAGGGATTTTGCTCCTTTTTTCCTTAACCAATTAGCCACTTGCTGCCCTAAGGCCCCTAGACCACCAGTAATAAGATAGGTGGCATTTTCGGCAATTTCTCGGTTTTTTAGCGACGATTTCGGGATAAATCGCCCTAAACGAGCCACATAGCTCTGGCCTTGCCGCCAAACGATTTGATTTTCCTCCTCCGAACTTTGTAAAGATTGGAACACCTCTAGGGCTAAGGTGTGGCTATCCTGAAATTTATCTCCATCTAGACACAGACAGCGCAATTCTGGGTGTTCTAGGGCAATAGTCCGTCCTAATCCCCAGAGGGAACTTTGGGCAAGGGCAATCACTGTGGGTTGAGAAGGAATGTATTGAGCCGATTGGGTGACAATATAGAGGCGAGGAGAGTAATTAACCTCTATTTTGCCTAGTTCTTGCACTATTTCCAGCAAAGTTCCACAAATTCGCTCTTGAGTGGCGGCTAGGTTTTGATTATTTTCTAAAGCTTGGTCGTCATCGATTCCCCAGAGATAAATTAGACCTTGATAGGGTTTTTTGAGGAGATATTGCCAAGTCTGGCGATTGTTTTCGGTGATAAGTTGGCATCTATGCCCTTGTTGCGCCAATTTTTCGGCTAATTGTTGCCCCACTCCCTTTTTGTCAGCAAAAATTAACCAATCTCCTGTTTCTGTCCAATCCATTCCCGTCAAGTCCGTGGCTTGCCAAGTAATTTCGTATAAACTATCCTTGAGGTCGTTGGTCTGGGAAAAGAGGGTTTCTGGCCGGGCCTGTTGAAAAGTTAATCCGTCAATTTGGCTAATTAATTGACCCGATTCGCTGAAAATAGTCAAATCAGCGATTAAGATGCCGTTTTGCAAATTGCTATGGCTGAAGCGACCATGACAGTATATAGAGGTGTCCTTAACTCCCGAAAAGGTCAATCGGTCAATATTAGTGGGAAGATAGGTGCTATTCCCCGCGGGAAATAGTGCCGACATAGCGTGAAAGCAACCATCAAGTAAGACAGGATGTAGCTGGTAATCCACCGCTTGCGAGAGTAGATGGGAAGAAAGTTGAATTTTTGCGACAATTTCGGACTGATTGCGGTAAAGTTCCTGGATAACTCGAAAACTTTCCCCGTAGTTCACTCCTTTACTTGAACAGTCCTGATAATGCTGTGCAATTTCGATTTTTTGGTGACAACGGTTCCGGATATCTGTCCAATTGCAGCTGGGTAAGTCCTGGTTTTCATTGGTTAAATTACCCGATAGATGCAGTAGGGAAACTTCCCCTTCCCCAAGACTGAGAATCTGAAATTGTCCCCCCGCTAGTAAGCTTAACTGTACCTTTTTACTCTGGTTTTCTGAGAAAATTAAGGGTCGATTCAGACTCAATTGACCAATAGTGAACTGCTGATTGGGATATTGTTGACCAGCTGCTACTATAATCATCTCTAGATAGGCTGCGGCTGGGAAAACTACCTGGCCAAAAACTTGATGTTCTTGCAGATAGCTGGGAGAGCAGGGAGAAAGAGAGGATTGATAGTGGACATCCTTTGACCCCAATAGATGCAGCGGTTGCTGTAGGAGAGGGTGGAAAGCTGCTGCTGTCGGGGTTTTTAGCTGAGAATCAATGTAATCTAACCAATAGCGTTTTCTTTGGAAGGGATAGGTCGGTAAGGGGATTTTTTCGCGTAAATAATCCAGGTCGAATCCATTCCAGTCAATTTTGACCCCTTTTACATAAAGGGTCGCTAAACTTTGGAGCAGGGTTTCCCAATTCGACTGTTTTGGGGATAAACTAGCTAACCAGAGACCTTGGTCGGGGAGATTTTGCTGACCTAGGCTAATTAAGGTGGTTTTGGCACCAATTTCTAGGAATATTTCCGTATTTAACTCTCCTAATCTTTCTATACCCCGGGCAAACTCTACGGGAGACAGTAGATGATTAACCCAATATTGGGAAGTTGCTATCTCTGCATCGATAACATCCCCAGTCAGGTTAGAAATAAGGGGGAGACGCGGGGAATTATAGGTGATAGTTTCGGCAATCTTGGCAAATTCTCCCACCATACCCGTCATTAAGGGAGAATGGAAAGCATGGGAAACAGCTAAAGTCTGACTTTCAATGCCTCTCTGATTAAAGTTAGCGATTAAATGGTTAATAGCCTCAGTTTCGCCAGAAATGACTGTATTTTCTCGACTATTGACCGCAGCAATGGTACAGATGCCCCTAATCTTCCTGAGATGATTGGTCACGCTGTCGGAATCGGTAAAAATTGCCGCCATTATGCCGTTTTTCGGTAATGTCTGCATTAAGCGTCCCCGATGGGCAATTAACTTCAAACCGTCTTCTAAGCTAAAGACTCCCGCTAAACAAGCGGCCACATATTCCCCTAAACTATGACCGATGAGAGCATCGGGTTTCACTCCCCAAGATAACCAGAGTTGAGCAAGGGCATATTCCAGAGAAAATAGGGTAATTTGACTGTAAAAAGTCTGATTAATCAACTGACTGGTTTTTTCGTCCCCATATAACACTTGCAGTAAGGATTTCACCCCATAGCTCCGTAAAATTTCGTCACATTTCTCTAAAGTTTGGCGAAAAGTCGGTTGCGTTTCGTAGAGTTCCCTAGCCATTCCGGGATACTGTGAACCCTGTCCCGTACACATAAAAGCCAGTTTAGGGGCTTTTTTCGAGGTTAAAAGACTTTTTTGACCTGAAAAGCGATTTTCACCCCTAATAAAGTCTTTTAAAGCTTGCTCAAGCTGTTTTTGAGCCAGAAAGGGAATAGCTAAACGATGCTCAAAATGCGATCGCCCAGTATTAGCGGTATAGGCCAGATTTGCCATGACCGTCTGGGAATTTTGACCTAAAAAATCGTAGTAGCGTTGAGCTAATTCCCGTAAGGCTGGCTCACTTTTCGCCGAAAGGGTAATTAAATGACAAGGACGTTCTAAATGAGGTTTTTCGTCACCAAGCCGCTCAAAATTGCTTTCCTCCACGATTAAATGGACGTTAGTCCCACTCATCCCAAAAGCGCTCACTCCAGCCCGTCGGACTCCTTCTCTGACCAACCAAGGGGTAAGAGTGGTGGGGATTTTGACCGGCAGTTTTTCCCAGGGAATATAGGGATTAGGGTTCTTAAAATGAAGATTAGGGGCGATTTGCTGATTTTGTAGCTGTAAAACTGTCTTAATTAACGCTGCAATCCCCGCAGCCCCTTCCAGATGCCCCATATTAGTTTTCACGGTTCCCAAAATCAGGGGATTATCTTGGCTATGACCCCGGCCATAAATTTTCCCTAAGGATAAAACCTCGATGGGATCTCCTAAAGATGTACCTGTACCGTGAACTTCGACGTATTGCAGATCTTTAGGTTGAATTTTCGCTCTTTCGAGGGCTTGTCTGAGTAAAGCTTCCTGTGCCTGACCATTGGGGGCGGTTAAGCCATTACTTTTTCCATCGTGATTGACAGCCGAACCGCGAATTTGGGCGAAAATAAGATTGCCATCTCGGAGAGCATCACTGAGACGTTTTAAGACCACGACACCGCAACCTTCGCCCCGACCATAACCATCGGCCGAAGCATCAAAGGTTTTACTGCGACCCTGGGGAGAAACGGCTTTTAACTTACAATTACTAATCGCAGTGGCCGGGGTTAACATCAGATTCACACCCCCCGCTAAAGCGAGATTACATTCTTGGCCGCGCAGACTTTGACAGGCCAAATGTACTGCTAAGAGGGAGGAGGAACAGGCCGTATCAATTTGCAGAGTCGGACCGTGAAACCCAAATAGATAAGAGATTCTGCCGACGGCAATAGCGCGACTGGTTCCTAAACTGTTGTAAGCATCAATGTGATTGACTACGCCTTGATGAAAACACAATTGGGCATAATCATCGCGAAAAATGCCCATAAATACGCCAGTTTGACTATTAATCAAACTTTCTGGCGCAATAGCCGCATTTTCTAGGGATTCCCAACAGACTTCTAACAGTAACCGTTGTTGCGGATCCATGGCGGCGGCTTCCCGGGGTGAGATGCCGAAGAAAGCTGGGTCAAATTCGTCAACTTTGTCTAAAAATGCCCCTTCCCGACTATACATTTTCCCCGGAACATCGGCATCTTGGTGATAATAGTCGGCAATATTCCAACGTTCTAGAGGAATTTCTGTTACTGCATCGATGCCATTAACCAATAACTGCCAATAACTTGCGGAATCATTGACTCCTGCGGGAAAACGACAGCCCATCCCCACAATAGCGATGGGTTCGGTTTGCGCTTTGACCATTGCATCGAGGTGTTTGTATTGTTCTAAAAAAGCTTGTTTTTGTTGATTCATCTTCCTAACAACTCTTGTCTTGTTATGTCACGTCACTTTCATCTCAGGTTATGCTTGGGAAAAAGTCACGGATAAGCGGGAAAAACCTTGATACTGTCGGGATGGGAAAATTTAGTGGCATAGTCACAATTGTCCCCGTGACTCCGAGGTGGGGGATAGGTCAAGGGAAATTAGCTATCCTATCCCCACCAGCGATTAACTAAAGAAGGCTGAGATTTCTTCTTCGGATATTTGGGGTAAAACTGCTAAAATTTCGCTTTTTTCTCGATTATTTGTCGATTCAGCCGCCGTATTGCTTTGATTAATCTGGTTAGCTAAATATTCTGCCAAACTATCAATAGTGGGATAATTCCAAACAATGGTGGCTTCGACGGGGATTCCCGACCAATCGGCAATATCTTGCGCTAATTCCACGGCAAAAATTGAATCTAAGCCAAAATCAGCAAAAGACTGGCTGGTTTGGATAGTGGCTGGATTGACCTTTAATTTCTGGTGTAACCAATTACTTAACCACATTTCCACCTTTTCGGGAGTTTGTTGGCTAATAAGGGACTTTTTCGGACTAGAGGGGCTATTTACTCGGTTCTGCGGCGTTTGAATAGCAATTTCGACCAGAGAAGTTTCAGCTTGAGGATGAGTCTGTTTAGCTTCTGGTTCCAACGTCAATAACTCGTCGAGTTGATAATCGGAACCCTCTAGACGTTGTTCGATATCATCAATAGATTGACTATAATCGAGGATACGATCGCGGATAGTCGCCACCGAAGAAGCAAAGTTTTCTTCGGGTGTTCCCCGGAGAGCTTTCTGCACACATAAATCAAACTGCAATTGACTCCAAGCTAGGGCATGACTGTACTTTTCCCCGGGGTGAATTTGGGACATTTTCGCTGTTGTTGCTACTAAAGCGGCGTAACAACCCAATTCTCCGATTAAAGAATAAGCCCAAGCTAAGGCGGCAGAACGATCACCCCAGAGATTAGACTGGAGACAACGCTGATTAATAGATTGGGCAGTGGTGTGGAGTTGCAGGGCAATCTCGGGCGCTTCCAGAACTTTTGTCAGAAATTCGCCTAATTTGTCCGTATGGGTGATACTTTTGCCCAAAAAGATTTTCAAACTTTCGTTAGGACCTTCGCCAATTCGTAAAACTCTGGCATCCCGGAGAATTTGCGGGGCAAGATTAGTTTCCATGTAACCTCTACCCCCGAGCATCTGAACGAGACTATCGGCCGCTTCCCAGAGGTAATCAGCCCCCGTAATCTTGGCAATAACTGCCATTTCCCTGGGAACGGCAACTTTTTGGTCTAAGGCGGTGGTGATACACTTTAAGAGACTGGACAAGGCCACCGTAGCCCCAGTTAAATGGTCAAAACGGGCTAAAGTAATCGGACTTTCTAGCAATTTACCTGTAGCGATCGAACGACGACTGGCATAACGTAACATTAATTGTAAACAGCGTTTCATGCCGCCAACTCCCATCATGCCAATCCCTAAACGGGCATAAAGTAAAGCATCGTCGGCGGGTTCAGTGCCATTGCCCAATTCTCCCAGCAATTGCTCTTTAGTGACTAAAACATCCTCAAAATAGATGGCATTTTGCATAATTCCCCGTAATCCCATAGTTAGGGATTCAGGTCCCAAACGCAGACCGGGGGTGCCTTGACGGACAAGAAAACCTGTCAAACCGTTATTCCCCGGTTCTTCCGAATCAAGCAAACGGACAAAAACATTAATCATTCCGGCCCAAGCGGAACCATTCCAACGCTTAAGGCCGCGAATTCGCCATTTATCTCGGCCATCCGGCACGGCAACGGTACTAATTGCCCCGATATTCGCTCCTGCTTCCGGTTCCGTCATGCCAAAGGAGGATAATTGCCTTCCTGTCGCTAAAAGAGGTAATAACTCTTGCTTGAGGGAAATAGTCCCGTAGTTGAGCAGCGGACGGATACCTAAGCTGTTATTGAGACTCACCATCGTCGCCAGAGTTAAATCAATGGCGGCTAATTGTTCCATCACCTGCAAAAAATTGCGATTATTAAGGGCTATTCCCCCGTATTCTTCGGGAATCTGCATTCCCATCAGTCCTTGATTGCCAAAATCCATGACAATATAGGGCGGCACACAACGACGGTCATCAATCAGATGGGAATTAATGCGAGTTTTGGCGTAATCTCGCAACCAAGTCAAGATTTGCTCGGTTTTTTCTTGACTAGCGGTTGTGGGGGCAGCTTGGTGACTGCTGAGGGGGGGGGTTAGCGTCGGCATAGGGGATGAAATTAGTGGAAGTTGCTGGTTTAAATACTGTTGACGGCAAGCGTGGCGTTGAATTTTGCCGCTAGAAGTTTTGGACAGAGATGCGGGTTTGATAAAAGCAATATCATAAACTTGCAATTCGTGTTCTTGAAAAACCGCTCGACGAACTGCTTCTAGGGCTTTTTGCTGGTTAAAACGGCGAATTGCCGTTCTTTCTACCTCTTGAACCAGGACTAACTTTTCTTCTGCCTCGATTTCTACGGTAAAGGCGGCAGTTCCACTGGGGCAAAAGTCGGGATAGCATTGTTCTACGGTCTGTTCGATATCCTGGGGATAGTAGTTACCACCGCGAATAATCATCAGGTCTTTCAAGCGTCCGGTGATGTATAGTTGACCCTGATGAATAAAACCTAAATCCCCTGTACGCAAATAAAAACCCTGTCCAGTATCGGCGATAACTGCTTGAAAAGTTTTTTCTGTAGCTTCGGGATGTTGCCAATAGCCCTGGGCAACGGTTTTGCCTTTCACCCAAATTTCTCCCACCTGCTGGGAGGGACAGCGTTGACAGGTTTCAGGATTAACAATGGCAATTTCTGTGTCGATTTCTGTTTGTCCACAACTGACTAAGGATTGAGAATTTGGGCTTTTTTCTGTAAAAACGATTTGATGACGGTTTAAAGCGGCTTTTTCAACCCAGCAGATTTGAGGAACTTGATTTTTCCTGACAGCAGCAACTTTTAAGGTGGCCTCGGCTAAACCATAACCCGGACAAAAGGCGGCAAACTCAAAACCACAGGGGGCAAATTTACGAGCAAATTCGCTCAAAATTTCCATTCTGACCGTTTCTGCCCCATTTAAAGCCACTTTCCAACTGCTTAAGTCTAAATCCGCCAGCTGTTCCTCTTTAATCTTGTCAAGACAACGTTTATAGGCAAAATTAGGGGCGGCAGTGTGGGTGGCCCTGTATTTGCTGATGGCATTTAACCAACCGAAAGGACGTTGTAAAAAGGAAACCGGAGACATGAGATAACAGGGAAATCCTCGATAAAAAGGCAGTAAAATACCATAAATTAGCCCCATATCATGAAAAGTTGGCAACCATGTCACCATAACGCTCTTTTCATCGTGTTCCCAGCCTAAATCTAAATCTCGGAGGTTGGTCAAAAGATTCTCGTGATTGACCATCACTCCTTTGGGAGTCCCCGTGGAACCAGAGGTGTATTGTAAAAAGGCTAAGGTCTCTGCTTTTATCTGAGTGGGGTGGTCTTCGGCTAAACTTTTGCCGATTAAGCTATCCGTAGCTAGAAAGGGAATGTCTCTGTCTAGTTGCCTTTTTAATTGGTCTAATTCCGATTGTGTGCTTAAAAGTAAGCTTGCTTGCGAATTGTTAAGAATAGAAGTTAAGCGAGCCATCTTTTGGTTTTTCTTGGGCAAATTAACTGGAATTGCCACTACTCCTGCTAATAAACAGCCGAAAAACCCAGTAATAAACTCTAATCCCGAAGGGTATGCTAATAAAACTCGTTCCCCCGGTAATAGGATGGATTGGAGACTATTGGCAATCGCTTGCGCTTCTAGAAATAATTCCCCGTAGGTAAGGCGTTTTTCTTCGGTTTCGCCATCGACTAAAAAGGTATAAGCAGTTTTTCGGGGTTGGTATTGGGCGCGATAACGAATAATATCGACTAAACTGCTTATTTCTGACAAATTAAGCTTAGTATCTAAACAAAGAGTCATTTTTTTACTCCCTATTATTAAATGGAATCGAAGACAAAGATTTAATCCTCTCGCACCGGGAAAAGTTTCTGGTGACGGGGCGACGGTCACTCTAGGGGTGATTTGGGCTTAAATTAAAGGTTTCTCCGTAAATTTCGCCATAGCAGAGCTTCTGAGTCCCAAAACGTCCCCCATACTCGCTCAAGGGTTCATCAGCGTATCCCAAGGCTAAGAGACAACAGACATCGACCGTATCGGGAATTTGGAAATACTCGCGCAAGGGTTTAGCCACAAATCCTTCTAGGGGACAACTATCCACCCCCAAGCTTTGCGCCGCTATCATGAGATAAGTAACCGCAATCATAACTTGTCGGTTGCTCCAAGCTTCTGGAGACTGATAACAGGGTTTAAATTGGAAAAAAGGCGGAATGGCCATGTGCATGAACTTGGCCCGTTTTTCGGAAATCGTCCCCTCTTGCTTTCCTAACTCAATCACTTGATTAATGTAACCACGATGGTTAACTTGGCGATCGCCACAACAGATTAAAACCACGGGTGCATCGACCAATTTATCTTGTTCAAAGCCGAATTCTCGCAATTTTGCCTTATTTTCTGGTTCTCTAACCACAATAAATCGCCATGGTTGCAAATTATAACTAGAGGGTGCTTGGAATCCTAAACGAAAAATTTCGGCTAAAATTTCTTCGGGAATGGCATCGGTGCGAAATTTACGAGTAGAGCGTCTTTTTTGAAATATTTCAGCAATATTCATCATCTAACCCCTTTTATAAGACTTTTTCAACGGTTTAACCTAAAAAACTTTCGGGAATCGCTGGTCCCCATTGATAGAGAATATCTAACCCACCCGCATGAAGTTCTGGCTCGGTGGTTTGCTCGAAAAGATCCCCATCGGTAAAATGTTCAATGAGGCTACCGAAAGGATCTTGCCAATAGTCAAACACTTGACTTCCCAACAAATGGCGACCAATACCCCACACAGGAGTCCATCCTTTTTCTCGTAACCAATCGTGGCCGATTTTAATAGAGTCAAAATCTTGCACCTCGAAGGCAGTATGATGGACTTTGGGGTGAGAACCTTGCAACATGGCGATGGTGTGATGATCAACCCATTCCTCTCCCCGTTGACAACGAAGAAAACCCCCGACTCGTAAACTGGGATGGCCGTAATAAATTAAATCTGTTGCTTTTAAGCCAAAAGTCTGCTGATACCAGTGATAGCTTTCCTCAAAGTCTTTGACATCAATAGCTAGATGACCTAGACGTAAAATAGGTGCGGGTTCTTTTTTCGGCCTTTGGGTGCGACCTAAACGGGTTTTCCGACTAGCGTGATTCCATTGCAAGGGTTCGGGAATCGGCAAAGGTTCCACTTCCTCGATACCATAGACCAATTCTAGGTTAAAACCGTTGGGGTCAATAATTTTGATGCGCTGACCACCGCCGGGGGTGAACAGGGTTTCCACGGTCGAAGCGGAGGCTAAAGTGGCTAGTTCATGTAAGACGGATTCTGATGTCGCTTCTAGGGCAAAACTGACAAATTTAGCTTCTTTTCCCCATTCTACGACATAGACAAACTGTTTTTTGCCTCTAGCTCGCATATACAAGGCTGTATCGGTTTTAACTGCGGTAATCAGGCCAAAATCCCTCAAAAAACGTTCGCACAGGTCTAAATCCGGATGTTGATAGGTAACGTAGGCAATATCAGCAATTTTAGTCATAGTCGGTCATCCAGTGGAGTTGTCTAATTCGGCACAAAATAGCCAGACAGATATCGGTCAAAGTGCTGCCATAGCAAGGGTAAAAAGACTATTAAGAAAATCTGAACCTTGTTGTGGTTGATTATGGCATTGTGAGTACACCCACAGTCAAAGGCGAATTTTTCTTGCCCTCAATTGCTATCCCAGACTGGAGTTTGAGTAACTTGGGGGTGGAGAAAAACCTTGGGGAACTTCGGGGTTTTGCGGAAAATTTTTTTGAGAGATGTGGTCAAGGTTGTCTAGAGTACCTCGATAAATTGGACTTATTGAGAAAATATTCACACTAATTGAGAATAAACAAATGTCTAGAAAAGTTACCTATGGGGATATTCCCAGACAAAGAACCAAATATCTGCTTAATGCTCTGTTAAAGTTTGCTAACTACGAGGTGGATAATTGTGAAAATCTGGCTATTAAATTTAGCTGGATTAATGAGAAAAAATTGAAAATTCAAGCCGAACTTAATGCTTTAGAAATGCTGACGGAAAAATGTGGTCAAAAGCTGGAGTCATGGCAAATTCGCGATGCTTTGACGGAATATCTTAACGAAAAGTTTTTAGGTATTTTGGAAGATCATCGTCTCAATAATCAAGGAAAAATTCGTACTTTTCAAATTACTTTTTGGCAACGGGGTCATGATATTTTAACTAACCTAAGGAGCTTTGATCAAGAGTGGGCAAACAAAAGTAAACATCAATCTCCCGCAATTGCTGCTATTCTCTCCTCTTTAGATGAGGAAAAACAACAGGATTATCAGACCTATATTAAGGATTATGTGAAACGTCCACCTCTGGAGGAAAATTGTCTCAAAGTTCTTCAGCAAGAACAATCATTGCTAAGAATTCGTGCACCTCATAATAGTGGCAAAACCCGTTTAGTTAATTGGTTAGTCCATCATCTCAAACAAGATAATTATCAACCAGTTATCATTGATTGTGAGGAGGAAAAATCCACTATTGCCCTTAGTTGTGAAGACTTGCTGCTGTCGATTTGTCGTACCATTACCCAAGAATTAAAGATTAACGAATCTCTTCTCGATAAATTTTGGTCTCGTCCCGGAACTCCTGCCCACAAAACTCGACGATATTTAGAGGAATATGTTCTCCAACCCAGCGCTAATCCTCTGGTTTTTGTCTTTGAAAAATTTGATACAATTTTGGAAACTGAAACACTCGGTAATGAAATTTGTGGTATTCTCAGAAGTTGGCATGAAAGACGTTCCCAACCTTGGCGGAAACTGCGCTTAATTATTATTCATTCAACGGAATTTTATAGCAACTACGATTTTTATGCCTCTCCCTTAATTGGTGTAGGTTATGTGGCCAGTTTATCGGATTTTAATGCGGAACAAGTTCTCTCTTTCGCTCAAGTTCATGGCATGAATTGGACGTTATCAGATGTTAATAAGGTCATGAACTTAGTGGGAGGTAATCCTTATTTAATTAAGTTAATCTTGGTAAAATTGCAAGAAGGGAATTCTCTGGAAAAGGTTCTAGATGATGCCTTGCAGGGACGAGAGCCATTTCAAAGTCATTTTTTCCTCCTGATGAGATATCTGAAAAGTAATGCTAACCTACGGAATACTTTTAGGCAAATTCTTCAGAAAAAAGCTCTGACTCCGGCGCAAATGAAAGGAGAATCTGTCCAATTTTTGGAACGATTGGGACTGATCGACAAAAATTATGATACCCTAGAGGTGCGTTGCAATTTGTATCAAGTATATTTTGACGACTTGCTTGATTAGTCTCGTTGAGATTCCCAGTGAAACCGAATTGATTTTTCAAGTTTTGCTTCTAACTTACTCTCAACCTTCACAGTAATTGGTTCTCGATTAGATTCAGATTCATTATCTACAAACCTGAGAGGATTACCTGAGGTCAAACTGGCCGAAAGATTGAGGTTTTCTAAATGTTCTTGTATCAACTCTAAAGAAATTTTATTCTGGGATTGCAAGGCTCTAATAGCAGCTATAAATGATTGAGCCGCATCATAACTGGTAGCAGTTCGCCAACTAATATCTTCTTTCCATAAAGCTTGAGCATCTCTGACAAAATTTTGGGACTTAATTAGATGGGAAAACCAAGGCACAGCCAAAACTAAATTATCAATAAATTTACCGCTATCAACCAACATTTCATGTTCATACATGGAATGACTCCCTAAAAGAACTAGCTTATTTTTCAGTTCTGGAGTGTTGCTGGTATTCAACTCTTCAAGAGTATGGGATAATTCTACTACCACAGAAGCTGATTCCAAACTGGGAAATAAGACAATTCCTCTAACTTGATCTTGGGAAAATGCTTTTAAAACTTCTGCGTCAATATCGAGGGAAGATGATAAATCAATTACTTTAGTGATTTTACCGCCTTTTTTTTGGAAAGCTTGACGAAACTCTTGAGTAAGTTCTTGGCTATCAATCTGGTTAGAATTATTAAAAATAATTACCTTATCTAGATCATGTTTGCTGGCGTAATTAGCTAAAGTCTCACCAATTTTTTCATTGGTAATAACGGTTCTAAAAAAGTATTCACTCTCAATTACATCCGAAGAACTTGTAGAAGAAATTAAAGTAATTTTGGCTCTTTCATAGATAGGTAAAGCTGCTAAGGTGGCTTCACTAGAATAATGTCCAATTACTCCAATAACTTTGGGGTCTTTAACGATTTCCTTGGCGACTATCTTGGCAACTTTTTCATCATTATTATCATTGGCAATAACGATATTTAAAAATAAATTATTCGCACTTGTCGGTAATTGGCTATTAAATAAATATTGTGCTTGAGCAATCCCTTTAAGGATTTCTTGGGAAATTTCATTTTTTTTGCCACTGGGAATAACCACCGCCAAAGTAACATAATTATTACTTAAATAAGCGATAGCATTATTATAATAAATCAATGTTTCTGCATCTTCAGGATGAGCAAGATAGGCTTTTTTGAATAACTGTTTAGCTTCCAGATAATTAGCATTTTGAAAAGCCAAAATACCCCGATCTTTATAAAAATTTTCCTGTTCAATAAATAGCTTTTTTTCGCCTTGGCTAAATAGTTTAGGCTCGTTAGTATAGGGAATTTTATAAAAGTAAGGTAACAGCCATGACTGGTAGAATCCCAACCCAAGTAACCCTGTAACAATGCTAGTAAATATTCCCGCTACCAACATAAATAAACGAGATTGTTTTTGACGAGTAATGCTTTCAGAGGCTGCTAAAAAACGATAATCGATACTATCTAATTCTTTATCTTCTTGCCATTTTTTAGATTCCTCTAACTTTTTCCCCGTCAGTAAACAATTTGTATCGGTAAAATTTGAGTCTTCCCACTTAGCAATTTCCGATTGATAAGGACGACTAGCTGCTAATACATTATATAACCATTTTTGATTAAAAATTGCCTGATAAATAGCATTAGCCACTCTAAGATAGCCCTGATTATCGACGATAACTAATCCAGATAGTAATAATTCATCATGTTCTGGTGTGTTACTCGCTTTCACCAATTTACCTTTTAAAACATTAGCATAAACCCTTAGTAAATACCCTTGGTCAGGATGATAAATAAGTCGCTCTCTTATACTTGATAAAAAAGCAGGTTCATCTTTTTTTTCCCAGTTATCAATAATGTGTTTATAAACAAAATCTCGCATCCAAGCTGATAAGAGAGACTGAGGTATTGTAACTTTAAACTTGGCCATTAAATAGCACAATTTTTGAGTTAGAAAAGGTTGACCATTAGTCCAGCTAAAAATTTCTTGTAGAATTTCTTGAGGGGAAACACCCAACCCTTCTAGTCCTTGCATCAAGGGTTGACAGTTATCTTCTAACGACAGTCCATTTAATTCAATTGCTTTACCAATATTGAAAGGAGTTCTTTGACTATCCTGAATTAATTGATTGGGGGTAGCCGTGCCAATTAAAACAAATGAAATACGATTAAAATCTGCATTAATAACTCGCTTTTCATGACAAGATCTAATGTAAGCAAAAAAGTCATCAGTAGCAAAGGGTAGTTTTCTAACTACATCAATTTCATCAATAAAAATAACAATGTTGTTTGAAATTTTTATCAATAAAATTTCTTTAATAAACTGTCTAAGTAACCCAACATTAGAAACAGATTGACTGGCAATCCAAGATTCTAAATCCGTCATATTTAGTTTTAATTGTTCGGCAATTTCAATAATTAAGGAATGATACCAGCTAGATTGATCTACTGATGTCCCCAATTCATTTAAGTCTATACGGGAACAGGCTACTCCTTGGACTTCAATTTGAGTTTGGATGCGTACCGTCAAACTCGACTTGCCCATTTTGCGAGAATTGAAAATATAACAATACTGACTGTTCATCAGAGCTTGGTACAATTCCAGATCAGCCCTTCTATCCACATAGCTTGGATCGGAAGGAGATAAGGTACTAGAAAACTTATAAACATTCTCGGCGGTTCCGTTTTCTTGCATATTTCGGTATTTCATTGACCAGATAACCAAAACTTGGGTAAGTAATACCAGTTTGAACTACACTAACCCCGGTGATAAATCCAGAAAAAAACCGCGCTCACTCATAGCCGATTATTGGTAAGCTAGTTCTACTCTGAATGAAATTGGCATATTTTCTTAGGGTAAACTCATCTAAGCTGAATTCTCTCAACGAACCCGCGCGAGTCCCCACCCTCAGCAACGGGTTCGGCGGAGACTTTTCAGTCTCCTATCCCCTAATTCCCTACTCTAAAGCGTAGATACGACCATCCATGAGCAGACGGGTGATCCCTTTAGCTTCCAGTTGAGCGTGAGCTTTTTCGATCAGGCGACCGTCGGGAACTTTAATCACTTTTTCCTTGCGCTTGGAGAAACGACGAGCGATGCGATGACTTTCAAAGATGGGGAGGGTGCGCTGCTGGATTTCCTGAGGGGGAACCTTACCCAATTCGGCAAAATCCTTGAGGGGACGGGTGATTAATTCGGCAGCGCGATCAATTACCAAGTAACAGGTTTTGGGAAAAGCCGCCGCCGAGAGGGGTAAGATCTGTAGTTGGGCGGTTTTAACGATAGTCGGGCCTAAATAGCTGTCCGCTAGTTCTCCCTCATCTTCATCTTCATCTTCATCTTCATCTTCATCTTCATCCTCCTCTTCATCCCAATCCTCGTCAAGCTCATCTTCCTCGATAGCTTCGACGAAAAACTCGTTTAAATTAGCGGTTTCTAGGGTCTTATCGCCATTAATTTCCGTGTCTTCCGGATTATCTGCTTCTGGCGAGTAAGAGGTATCCATTAACAGGGTTAATTGTTCCACAGAAGCGATCGGTGGCTCAAAATCCCGCTCATCCTTAGCTTCGGTGCGCGCTGCCCGAAAACTAATCACCTCGATCGCTTTTTCCGGTAAATCCGCTGCTGCCTCCTCCTCCTCAAGGCCGCGACCATTGCGGGCCAAGCGTTTTTTCTGGATTAACTGCTCGTATTCCTCGCCAGAAAAAGAATTTTTGAGAAAACGACTGACCGTAGAACTACTCACGCCATAACGCTCGGCTAACGTGGAAGTGGTGGCCTCCGTTTCCCGATAAAGCTTAAGAATTTCTTTTTTCGTGGCATCAGTCAGTTTTCTTGGACTCATATTACTTATATAGTTATTTTTTAAGCGATAGGATTTTGCCGATGGCTAGTCAGGGGAAGCTGTTGTCTTTGAGCGGACGTACTCTTAATCATAAAACGCCCTAGCCAATTAAAACTAAGCAATTCGTTTTCTAGTCCCTGTTCTAGTCTATCCTTGACTTCTGTTTCTCACCACTACTCAAGATTAAAAAATTGACGATGATATCCAGTGCTGCTAGTCAAAAAGCCTTATTAGTTCTGGCCGATGGTACGGTTTACGAGGGTTATTCCTTCGGCTCCCAGGGAACCACCGTCGGCGAAGTTGTCTTTAACACAGGGATGACCGGTTATCAGGAAGTCCTCACCGATCCCAGTTATGCTGGTCAAATCGTCACTTTTACCTATCCAGAATTGGGAAATACGGGGGTTAACCCCGAAGATGAGGAGTCAATTCGTCCCCAGGTCAAAGGAGCGATTGCCAAAAACATCTGCCACCGGCCCAGTAATTGGCGTTCTAGCCAATCCCTACCGGATTATCTGGCCGCTCATCATGTTATTGGCATCTATGGCATCGATACCCGCTCCCTGACCCGCAAAATTCGCTCGGTTGGGGCGATGAATGGGGCAATTTCGACGGAAATACTCGATTATCATGATTTACTGCGACTGGTGCAGGCAGCCCCCAGTATGGCCGGGTTAAATCTCGTTAAAGAAGTTACCACCAAGGAAGTGTACGAATGGACGACTCCCACCCCGTCCGCCTGGGAATTTGCGCCAATTGATAGTGATCAAGAACCGTTAACGGTGGTGGCGATCGATTTTGGCATCAAACGCAATATTCTCCGGCGTTTAGCCAGCTACGGTTGTCGGGTGATCGTGGTTCCCGCCGACACTCCCCCGGAAAAAATCGCCGCATATAATCCCGATGGTATTTTCTTTTCTAACGGACCGGGAGATCCGGCGGCTGTCACCGAAGGAATTGCCCTAGCCAAGCAACTTTTGCAAGGGGAAAAACCGACTTTTGGCATCTGTATGGGTCATCAAATTTTGGGGCTATCCCTAGGAGCAGAAACCTTTAAACTGAAATTTGGTCATCGCGGGTTAAATCAACCCTGTGGACTCCAGCAACAGGTGGAAATTACCAGTCAGAATCACGGTTTTGCCGTGCAGGAGGCATCTTTAAATCCGCAAGTGGAGATTACCCATCTCAACCTCAATGATCGCACCGTAGCCGGTTTAAAACACCGGTCTTTGCCCTTTTTCTCGGTACAATACCACCCCGAAGCCAGTCCCGGCCCCCACGATGCCGATTATCTGTTCGCCAAATTTGTCGATTTAATGCGGCAAGCAAAAAAGGATCGGTCGTAAATTTTTAGGATATACTAGGGTTTTGATTTTTACGGCTCTAGAGCTAGGAGGCGATTATTCCAGAAGCAATTAACTTGACCGTCAGCTTGCGAGGCACGCGTGAGGTCAGAGATAAGTACCAAATTTTCCGTTTGACGGGTCTTTTAGATGCCTTTTCCGAACCGACTTTTTGTAAGGTGATCGAAGGCTATGTGGAGCAAGGTCCCAAGGATGTGATTATTAGCCTCGCTCAGATTGATTTTATCGATAGCTCCGGTTTAGGGGCCTTAGTAAAATTGGTGAAAAAGGCCAAAACCGAAGGGGGCAGTTTACAAATTGTTACCAATCCCCGGGTGACTCAAACCGTAAAACTGGTGCGATTGGAGAAGTTTTTTTCCCTGCAACCCACCCTGGAAGCGGCGATCAAACATCTAGAAAAAGCGTAAATCGTGGAATCTCCTCTCGAACAAATTCGCTTACAGGTCAATGGCCAGGGTTCACCAATCCTAGAGGGTCTTGACCGATTATCGCCCGCTTCCCTGGCCTATCTAGGGGATGCTGTTTATGAATTATACATCCGCACCTATTATTTACTGCCGCCCCAGCGTCTGGGAGACTATCACGCTCAGGTGGTGGGCAAAGTCAGGGCCGAACAACAGGCTTTAGATTTAGCACAACTGCAGCCCTATCTGACAGACCAAGAAAAAGAAATTCTGCGCCGGGGACGCAATGCGGTCACGGGAAAACGCCGTCGTCTGACAGCCCAAGTCTATCAGCAGGCCAGCAGTTTAGAAACCCTGTTCGGCTATCTTTATCTACAAGACCCCTCAAGATTACATCAACTATTAGAAAAACTAGAATTATAGCCATCGGGATGACTCCCGACTCCTTTACTATTAATCAATCATGAGCGATCGACCATTTCGTGACAAGTCCGATAATCGTAATTCTCGCCGGCCCTTGCGGTCAAAAACTGGGCCAATTCTGGCTAAATCCCCGGCAGTAACTCCAGAAAACCAAGAAGCTGATGATCTGCTCTACGGTCGCCGGGTGGTTTTAACAGCCATGGAGGAGGAGCGCCAACTTAATCGGATTTGGGTGGTCAATCGACTCCGTTACGATCCCCGTTATCATACCCTCTTAGAAAAAGCCAAGGCCAACGGCACGGTAATTGATGAGGTGGATGATCTGCGTCTCGATCAGATTACCAATAAGGCCAATCATCAGGGGATTGCCGCCCAGATGTCTCCCTATGAGTATATAGAATTAGCCGATCTGATCGAGAAAGCTAAGGGCAGAAGTCGCCACCCCGTCATCGTCATCGCTGAAGGTATTACGGATCCCCATAACCTTGGGGCAATCATTCGCACCGCTGAAGCTATGGGTTGTCAGGGGGTAGTTATTCCCCAACGTCGCGCCGCCGGGGTGACATCGACAGTGATGAAAGTGGCGGCCGGATCCTTGGAATATTTACCCGTCGCTAGGGTGGTTAATCTCAATCGTGCTTTAGAGGAATTAAAAGCGGCCGGTTTTTGGCTCTACGGCACGGCGGCAAAAACTGGTAAATCTTTACACACAATCAATTTAACGGGTGCGATAGGATTGGTGGTAGGTTCGGAGGGAGAGGGTTTGAGTCTGTTGACCCAAAAGTCCTGCGATGAGTTGGTATCTATCCCTTTGGCAGGCAAAACCCCCAGTCTCAATGCTTCGGTGGCGGCGGGTATGGCTCTTTACGAGGTTTACCGGCAACGCTGGCAAAATTCCCCCGACTGAGAATCTGTATTTTTCGACACTCCCAATAGCCAAAAGGAGAAAGTATAAATAAAATAGGAAGGAAGTTTGCGAAATGTAAACGAACGTAACAAAACCACCAGAGTAGATTTAGATGGGGAACGAGATGAAAGAATTTTTGATTAGCTTACTGGAAAGGTTCGGATTAGCCTACTGGGTCGAGATTAAAACCGACTATCCCAGATGTACTTATTATTTCGGTCCTTTTCTCGCTAAAGACGAGGCTGAAGTCGCTCAAGCTGGTTACGAAGAAGATTTGAAAACAGAAGGAGCGCAGGGGATTAAATTGCATATAAAACGTTGTAAACCGAAAGATTTAACTATTTTTGAGGAAAAAGAAGAAAGCAAGCTCCTGAATACCCTAAAGGTCTTACGCAGTCAAGTTTCTTAACAATTTTCAGTGATCAGTAATCAGTGATCAGTAATCAGTAATCAGTGATCAGTAAACAGTAAACAGTGAAAAGACAGCAGGAAACTGCCATTTGATGAGGCTCACTTAATACATACTGCTTAGGGACTTGCGTGGGAATAATATCCCAATCGATCGGAGGGCGCAAGCTTTGCGCCCCTACAGTAACGGATTTTGTCCACAATGTAGGGGCGAACTGCGTTCGCCCAAAAGGTACATTATCAAAGCGCAAGTCCCTTACTTAAAACTGATAACTGATAACTGGTAACTGATAACTGATAACTGGTAACTGATAACTGATAACTGATAACTGATGGCTAAATATCAATGGGAGCGATTTAAAAAACAGCTATATTCTGCTTCTGTCAGTCTTCCCGCTTCGTAGAGAGTATCGGTAATTTCTGCTAGGGTTAAAACCGAATAAGGTTGATAACCATGGCTACGAAGTTTATCTTTAACGGGGCCACCATGGTCGATAAAAACCACGATATCATTAACTAATAATCCCGCCGATTTAATCTTTTCTGCCCCCTCGATCGCACTTTTGCCAGAAATTAAAATATCGTCCACTACTACCACGGTTTCCCCCACCTGAAAATTACCTTCAATTACTCTTCTTGTGCCGTGAGCTTTTACTTCTTTGCGGGGGAAAATCATCGGATGATTTAATAATAAAGATAAACCCGTGGCTGTGGGTAAAGAACCGTAGGGAATACCAGCAACGCGGTCAAATGTCAAGGTTTTTAATATTTCTCCATAGGCTTCAATTACCTGCTGAAAAATATTAGGATTAGAGATAATTTTTCTCAGATCAATATAATAGGAAAAAGTTTCTCCCGATGCTTGCACATAATCGCCAAACATCAAGCAGCCAATATCAAATAATTGTAGAATTAAATCCTGATGAGGATGTTGTTTTAAAAGACAAACGTTAGCAGTCCAAGTCTCATCTTGGCTCGATTCTTGCTGGTGATTTTGTTTAATTTTGTTGACTTCCTCGCGTAAATCCTTGACTTTTGCTCCCAAATCAGGTTGAGATAAAAAGTCTTGGGGTACAGGAATTAATAAACCCTCGCCATGACTATTTAAACCCACAGTAATTAACTCGGAAAATTTACTTTTGTCTTCCCAAATACTGCGTAATAAAATCAATCTTTCGGGGGCAAAATTGCGAATCTTGGTCAAAATCTCTGGTTGAGTGGTTCCCACTTCTAAAAACACCTGTTCGGGAGTTCCCCAGGTGCAAGCTTCTTTGACAACTTGCAGATAAAAAGGATTGTCGCGACTGGGGAATTCTTGCAGATTAATTGCGCCTTGATTGGAAGTATGACAGAGGATAAAAGCGCCATGCTCGGGGTAAACTAAAAAAGGAGCAACGTGATCCTGTCCGGAGTAGGGATTGAGAGTAACCGCGTCCACCTGCCAAGTTTTAAAGATAGTCTCGGCTAAAATACTGCTGGTATTAATATCACCGTGTTTAGCATCCAAAATTACCGGGATATGAGCGGGAATTGCCGTTAAAATTCGCTGTAATAATTCTAAACCTGCCGCTCCCAAAGCTTGATAAAAACCTAAAGTTGGTTTGTAGGCACAGACAAAAGGAGCAGTTTCATCGATAATAAACTTGAGCCACCGTTCTAAATTAACGATTAATTCTCCCGGGGTGGAGGGCATCATTTCGGGGTTAGCATCTAAACCGAGGACAAGTAGAGTCTGGTTTTGACTAATGGCGTGGTTTAACTTTTGAAAAAAATTCATCGGTTCCTAATCTCAGGATTCTGGATTAGTTTCTAATTCTACACTATTTGGCCGAAAAATAGGCTGTAAAATTGTCTGGTGCAGACTTTTTCTGGTGTCAGCGTCAAGGAATTTCTTTTGTAAGGGTTGCCATTCTTGCCATTTTTGGTGACGGATATTTTGGAAAATTTCTAATAAAGTCGGCATTTCCTTGGCAAGACAATTGGGGAAAATTTTGCTAAGAAAATCCGAGAGAACACAACAATCCTGCATTTCTCCGAGAATACTTTGAAGGTTTTTAATGTCTTCTAGATACTCTTGATACTTGTCGCCATAAAACTGAGTGAATAACTCCATATTATAGCGGGAACGCTTGGCTTCTTTGCGGAGATCGTGCAGTAATAATCCTTCTTTTTCCAATAAGTCATCAATTTCTTGACTAGAAAACTCTCCTACTTTTTGATCTTCCTCTAAATTTACCCCAACTAACCAGCCTTCGTGCAGTAAAAAGCGACTCGCTTGCGGTAATAATAAGTCTGGTAAAACCGTGGCAATATCTAATTTTCCCATCGGTTGATAGGTGGGATTATCCAACCAAATGGCAAAATCTGCCTTAAAATTGAGAAATTTATCGGACTTTAACAGCTTTTCTACCTTAGCAAAAGCCTTCTTTCTTTGGCTTTCGAGAACTTGTAAAACTTTCTTCAGTAAATCCTGTTCTTGCGGGGGCAAAATTGGCTGATAATGACCGATAAAAGCCTCTTTTAACACATCTAAATCTCGCAATTCTCCTAAAATTCTGCCCAGATTACCCACCCGTTTTTGATCGGCATATTTCGGCATGGTTAAAGCGGGATCAAAACCAGTTAAGGTACTGCGAAGACGGCGCATTCCCACACGAATTTGATGTAATTCTTCTGGATCCTGATCGAGTAAAACCCCAGCTTCGTGTTTAAGAACTTTATGAAAATGTTTATCGATACCGATATAGGCCCAATCGGCAACAGTTTTAGCCCGAGGATTAAATTTGTTAGTCATTGGTCTTTAGGGAGGAAATAATGTCAAGATGGTGATAGAATCTTTAAGTAAAGACTGGAACTAATAGATACTATTTATTCTATACAATAGGATGAACCAGCCGCTTTAAGAGAAGTTTATGGATAGTTTTTGGCTAGATTATGGGGGGGAAATCGCTTTTCGCACAGGAGAGCATCTTTTCTTGACGGGAATAGCCATGGCTATGGGTAGCTTAATCGGGATTCCTCTAGGTATTTTAATTAGTCGTCAAGCTATTCTCGCTCAACCGATTATAGCGATCGTTAACACCCTACAGACTATCCCCAGTTTAGCCCTATTTGGTTTTTTAATTTCCGTGCCTTTTTTGGGAGGAATCGGCAAAATTCCCGCTATTGTTGCCCTAACTCTCTATACCTTACTGCCAATTGTTTTAAATACCTATCTGGGCATCAAAAAAGTTGATCCTGAATTAAAATTAGCCGGGTTATCCCTAGGTATGACCGACGGACAAATCCTGCGCTATATCGAATTACCCCTGGCCAGGGCGACAATTTTGGCAGGAGTGAGAATTGCCACGGTGATTGCTATCGGTGTGGCTACGATCGCAGCTGCCATCGGTGGCGGTGGTTTGGGAGTGTTTATTTTTCGCGGTATTGCCACGGTAAATAATCAGTTAATTTTGGCGGGGGCAATTCCTGCCGCTTTTTTAGCCCTTGTTGCCGATTGGAGTCTCGGTCGGCTAGAAAAGACCTTTACCCCTTCGCCACGTCCGAAAAAGCCCTCTAAATGGCAATGGGGATTAGGTTTAATCGGGTTGGCCTTGCTATCTTTCCTCTTGACTCAAATTTTCCATTCATCCCCCGGCACAGTGGTGATCGGTTCCAAAAATTTTACTGAACAGGTGATTTTAGGGGAAATTTTGGCACAGGAAATCGAAAAAGAGACGAATTTACGGGTTGATCGTCAATTTAATCTCGGTGGTACTCTGATCTGTCATGAAGCGGTGAAAGCGGGTAAAATCGACGGTTATGTGGAGTATTCCGGCACAGCTTTCACGGGAATTTTGCGAGAAAAACCCCTGAACGATGCCCGATTAGTCTCTGAAAAGCTGCAAAAGATTTATCCGGAAAAATTTAATCTAGAAGTCTTTCCCAGTTTAGGATTTGAGAATACTTTCGCCATTGTTATCCGGGGAGAAACCGCCAGTCAATACCATCTTAAAACTCTCTCGCAAGCGGCGAAATATACCCCCAATTGGCAAGCGGGTTTTGGTTATGAATTTTTGGAAAGGGAAGACGGTTACAAGGGATTAGCGAAGACCTACGGCCTAACTTTTGCCCGACCCCCGAAAGTGATGGATTTAGGCTTAATGTACCGCGCTTTAGCCGAAAAACAAGTGGATTTAGTGGCGGGAAATTCCACCGATGGCTTAATTCCCGTGCTAGATTTAGTCATCCTAGAAGATGATCGACGCTATTTTCCTCCCTACGAAGCGGTACCGATTTTTAACCGGGATAGTTTGCAAAAATATCCGCAATTGCGACAGGTTTTAGCCAAACTCACCGGCAAAATTACCTCCAGCACTATGCAGAAATTAAACTATCAGGTGGATGGACGCAATCGCAAAGTAGAGGAAGTGGCCGAAGAATTTCTAGTCTCCCTCTCTTAACCATTTAGTCACTCCCCCGGGTTGGTCGATTAAAGTAATGCCTTGGGCTTTTAATTCTGCGCGAATGCGATCGCTTTCGGCGTAATTTTTCGCTTTTTTTGCCTCTGTCCGTTGTTGGATGAGATTGTCGATTTCCGCTGCACTAATTCCCTCAGAAACAGGAGTTTCTCCCTGGTCGGCGGCAATTTCTAGACCCAAAACCCTAGACAATTTCACCAAAGTATGCCATTTTACCGCTAATTGGGCCAGATTGCTGTCTGTCTTACCCGCATGGGTTAAATTATTACCTTCCTTGCGTAACTCCTTAGCGATTTCAAATAACACCGCTAAACCACCGGCAAAGTTAAAATCGTGATTTACCGCCTCTTGAAAGCGATTTTCTAGCTCTTGGTCAGTAATTGTGGGATTATCTGGCGGAAGATGCTTATAACCAAAGGATAAACCCTCTTGTAAAGTATGCCAGCCATTAGTGGCCGCCTGCAATCCCTCATCGGAAAAATCGATCGGTTTGCGGTATTGGGCGCCTAAAATTAATAATCTCACGGCTAAGGGGTCATATTTTGCCAATAACTCGCGAATAGTGATGAAATTACCGAGGGATTTCGACATTTTTTCCCCGGCCACCTTAACCATGCCATTATGTAACCAATATTGGGCCAGAGGTTTACCCGTAGCCGCTTCACTTTGAGCAATTTCGTTTTCGTGGTGGGGAAAAATCAGATCACTTCCCCCCACATGAATATCGATAGTTTCTCCCAATTGTTCTTTGACCATAGCCGAACATTCAATATGCCACCCCGGACGACCTTGGCCCCAGGGAGAATCCCAACTAGGTTCCCCCGGTTTTGCCCCCTTCCAGAGGGCAAAATCGAAGGGGTCTTGTTTTTTAATTGCTTCCGGGTCGTCGGTTTCTACCCGGCCGCTGGCCCCAGCTTGCAGATCATCGAGTTTTCGCCCTGATAGTTTGCCATAATCAGAAAAACGACGGACGGAATAGTAAACATCGCCATCGCTGGGGTAAGCATAGCCTTTTTGTTCTAATTCATAGACTAGGCGCTTGATACCGTCGAGGGTATGAGTGGCCCGGGGATAAGCGTCCGCCGGTCTGACTCCTAATTTTGCCATATCCTCAAAGTAGGCCTGGATAAATTTCTCGGCCACGGCTGCCATGGTGGTGTGTTCATTTTTAGCCCGATTGAGAATTTTATCGTCAATATCAGTAAAATTCTGAATATAGCGCACTTGATAACCGAGATACTCCAAATAACGCCGCACCACATCCCAAACCACACAGGTACGCGCATGACCCAAATGGCAATAATCATAGACGGTAATGCCGCAGCAATACATGGAGACCATGCCGGGGATGAGGGGGGTAAAGGGTTCTTCGCGACGACTGAGGGTGTTGTAGAGGATTAAGGTCATGGATGGGGATTTTTTTCTGGGGAAAAAGGCTAGTCCAATTTTATAGCAGTTATTTTCAGTTATCAGTGATCAGTTATCAGTTATCAGTGATCAGTGATCAGTTATCAGTGATCAGTTATCAGTGTAAGTATCTAAGCACAATTAATTACACATCTAAGCCACTACTCCGTCAGACTTCTGCGGTGGTGAGCAAACAGAGAACTGAAAACTCAAATCCGATCCCTAATAGCTGTATCCCGTCTCCTGTCTCCTGTCTCCTGTCTCGACTAGGAAATTAATTTTGCACGACTACTTATCAGTGACCGCTAACCACTTTCCCTGATTTACCTACTATATTTTGTGTTTTTTGTCAAGGGGTTTTTGGGGTTTTAGTAAAGATGTGACGGGATAGGACTGTTTTGATGACAACTATTATTGATAGAATCGATAGAATAACGAGAGGAAAGCTTGATTGTTTGCCTCAACCGACAATTTTTAATTGTTAATAAACTTTGACCAGACCCTAACTATGAATGAACCACCTAATAGCGCTGGCGATGAAATCCAATTACCCCGGGGAGAAAGAGTTGACCAGCTAAGAAATCTCATCGAAACCCTACGCATTGCCGATGAAGTGGCCAATCGCGGTTATTTGATTACCAGCGCCGAAGTGGCCGATTTAATGGATATTAATCCAGGGGCCGTTACCAGTCGCGGCGACCATTGGCCGTGGCGAAATTGGGTAATCTCCCGGGTCAGACGCGAGGGAAACCAAATTCTTTGGCAGTTGGAAAAAGTCGATTAGGATTAATGGCAACCATCAGTTAATTTCTCTCTTGACTTTTGCAATTATTTCGTCATTTTCCCCCAGCAGATGACGCGCAAAACGTCGGGCCAGGGGCGGAGCCGATACAAGTGTACTGGTAAAGCCAGAAAATACCTGCAATCCCACTTTATCAGCGATCGCTCCCACTAAAGGCCGTCCCGAGGGAGCAAAAGCCACTAGGCAATGATGACAGCTGCCGGGGAGAGAGGCTAAAGAGGGCAGCAATGTCCCCACGGCGGCCCGTATTGCTTTTTCCCCGGCCAGAGGGTTTAAAATCGCGTCTGGATCGGTGATAATGGCGCTAATTTGCCCTAGATAAAGGCTTTGATCCCGGAATTGTACCGCCCCCGTTTCTAAAACACTGGCAATTATTTCTGGGGTTTCTCTCTGCCAAATGCCCTGCTTTTCTAGTTGGGTGATTTTTTGCTCTAATAGCAATCTGGCAGGAATTGCGGGCATAACTAGGGTGTTTAATTTGATCTCAGTGGGGGGAATTTTGATCACCTGGGCATGGGTAAAATAGACGGGAGCGGCAATACCGGATTTTTGCAGTAAAGACCGGGTTAATCCCCCCGCACAGACGATAGTTTCCCCAGCAGAATAATTATGTTTAGGGGTTTTTACGCCGGTAATTCTCGATGCAGTTTCAGTTAATTCGATGACAGCTTCCCGAATAATCGTGCCTCCCAGACGCAGAAAAGCTTGTTGATAGGCAAGATTAGTTTTTTCGGCGTTAATGTGACCGTGGGGCAGTCGTAAAACTCCAGAGATAGCTGCGGGATTTAATAGAGGTTCTAAAGCGATCGCTGCTTGCGGATCAAGAATTTCGGGAGTAATAGCAAAGATAGCAAATTTTTCGGCCACAGTGGCCGGATCATCTTCGGGGTTAACGGTGAGGATTAGCTCTATGTCCCGGTATTCGTTATCTATGCCCAGTTCCTGGGATAAATTGCGCTGAATTTCTCGACCTTCTTGGTATAATTTTCTCTGGATTTCTGTGGTAGCTGACCAATAGGCTAAACCTCCATAACTGTAGAAAGTGGCGTTGAGGGGATGGGTTTCTTTTTCTAATAAGAGGACTCGACTGCCTAGGTTAGCTAGTTCATAGCTTAAGGCGGAACCGGTGATACCACCACCGATAATTATATAATCATAAGTTGTGGTCATAATTGGGCTTATTTTTTCTCAATTAATCCATTCTATCATTATACTTGCTCAGTTCCCTGATTCTGATTTGATCAATAATTGCTATAATTAGAGAAAAAGTTCAAAGCGGGATCGGATAACTATGCAACAGCTAGAAACTAGGGGGATAACTGACTCATGGATTAAAGCTAGTTGGGAAGAATACCTAGAAGCGATTAACGATTTTCCAGAAAATCAAGGAAAAAGTTATTATTACAATGGCTATTATCGATTAGAAATGACTCCTATTGGATTTGAACACGCTAGAGATCATCACGTTGTCTTTTTGGGGGTGAGTCTCTACGCTATCCTCAAGGAAATTCCTTTTCAAGGACTCCCCACTTGTTCCTATCGCAAAAGAGGAATTAGAGAAGTGCAGCCAGATATATCTTACTATCTAGGAGAGAAAGCGAATCTGATACCAAATGGGACTTCGATTATTGATTTAAATCAGTATCCCCCACCAGATTTAGTCATTGAAATCTCAAAATCTACCCTCAATGATGACTTAGGCAATAAACGCTTACTCTACGAAGAATTAGGAGTTAGTGAATATTGGAGTGTTAACGTCGATTATCCTCAAATATTTGCTTTTGAAATAATCGATCGAGGTAGCAAAAGAATTGATATATCAAAGGTTTTACCTAATTTAAAACTTGCGGTTTTAGAGTCAGCTTTACAACAGGCACGCACTAGAGATCAAAGTCAGGTGGGACGTTGGTTAATCAGTCAATTTCAAGGTTAACCCCATAAAATCGAGGCGAAGATTATGCAACAGCTAGAAACTACTATCTCGACAGATTTATGGATTAAAGGTAGTTGGGAAGAATACTTAAAAGCAATTAAAAACTTCCCAGAAAATCAAGGAAAAAGTTATTATTACAATGGCTATTATCGATTAGAAATGACTCCTATTGGTAACGATCATGCCAGCGATCATGCTATTTTGATCTTCGCTGTTAGTCTCTATGCTACCCTAAAAAATCTGGCCTTTAGTGCCAAAGATAATTGCAGTTTTCGCAAGTCTGGTTATCGAGAAGTTCAACCGGATATATCTTATTATTTTGCAGAGAAAGCTAATCTAATTTCCTACGGTACTTCGATTATTGATTTAAATCAGTATCCCCCACCAGATTTAGTCATTGAAATCTCAAAATCTACCCTCAATGATGACTTAGGTAATAAACGCTTACTCTATGAAGAATTAGGAGTTAGTGAATATTGGAGTGTTAACGTCGATTATCCCCAAATATTCGCTTTTGAAATAATTGATCGAGGTAGTAAAAGAATTGATATATCAAAGGTTTTACCTAATTTAAAACTTGCGGTTTTAGAGTCAGCTTTACAACAGGCACGCAGCAAGGATCAAAGTCAGGTAGGACGTTGGTTAATCAGTCAATTTCAAGGTTAAATCCTGCTGTTTTTTGGCAGCCGCTTTATCCAATAAAGACTCGGCAAAAGCGATGGCAGCCGCTGCCGAATTTCCTCCCGTTAATTGTGCCAATTCTTCCCTTCTCGTCTGACGGTTATCGAGAGAAGTAACCCGGACAACCGTGCGAATTTCCGAGAGATTAGTAGAATTATCTTCGGCAATCATTTGTTTATAAACGCGAAAATGGTGATCAGCTAAAGCAGCCACTAAGGGTTGATGAGTAACGCATAAAACCTGATATTGTTGACCTAATTGATCTAATTTATCGGCAATTGCTTGAGCAACTTTTCCCGATACTCCCGCATCGATTTCGTCAAAAATTAGGGTTGCCGCTGCTGATTGGGATTGGGAAAAACAGGACTTTAAAGCTAGAAGAAAACGACTCATTTCTCCTCCAGAAGCGGTACTGGATAAAGGTTGGATTTTTTCCCCCGGATTGGGACTAAAATAAAATCCCACTTGATCGACTCCCAGACTGCTAGGATTACCCGGAGCAATCCGACAGACAAAAATCACCTTTTCCATGGCTAAAGGTTTTAATTCCTGTACCAATTGTTTTTCTAGTTGACTAGCGGTTTCTTGTCGCAAAAAGGTCAACTGGGTGCTAGTTTCTCGATAGATTTTTTCCTGTTGCTGACAAATTTTTTCTAATTCCTCAATCGATTGTCCTTCTCCCGTCAACTCCGCTAATTCCTGCTGTAATTTCTGATAATAATCGATCGCTTCGGCTAAACTTGGGCCATATTTGCGACAAATGCGCTTAAGTTGGATAATTCTCTCTTCTATCTCGTTCAATCTCTCCGGATCTGCCTCTAGACTATCCCCATAAACGTTGATTTCCTGTCCCGCTTCCACCACCTGATTTAATGCCGATCGCACCATTTCTAAAATTGGCTCTAAACTGCTATCATAAACCATCATATTTGTCAAGATATTGTCAGCTTTTCCTAACAAATCGGCGACGGCGGGTTGATCGCGATCGTTTTGGTAGAGGAGTTGATAGACTTGATAGCTGGAATTTTGCAAATCGACAGCGTGGGAGAGTCGGTTTCTTTCCTGTTCCAACTGTTCCAACTCGTTAGCGTCAGTTAAATTAGCTGATTCTAGTTCTTTTAGTTGATATTCTATTAAATCTAATCTTTGTAGGCGATTTTGTTCCGATTGCAACCTATTATTTAAACTATTCTTGCTTTCTTGCCAGTTAGCGTAGGCTGTGGCTACTTTTTCCCGCTGCCGCAGCAGCGATTCACCCCCGTAGAGATCTAATAATTCCCTCTGTCGATTAGCGTCCATTAACTGAACTGTTTGACCTTGAGCGGTGATTTCTACCAAAAAATCTCTTATTTGCGCCATTTGTTGGCGATTAGCGACGACTCCGTTAATCCGAGAACGAGAACGCAAGGAATTATTAGTAATCACTAATTCCCTGCTGATGGTCAGACTATTATCTTCTAATGGGTCAATTTCCTGACTTTCTAGCCAAGCAATTAATTCTGGAGTTAGAGAAAAAGTCGCTTCTAGGGTTGATTGTTGGCTTCCCTGACGGATGACGCGATGATTGACTTTACCACCGAGAACAATATCGATCGCATCTAATATAATCGATTTTCCTGCCCCCGTCTCACCGGTCAGTACATTTAATCCGTTCCCGAAAGTTAATTCTAAGCGATCGATGAGGGTAAAATTTTCAATTCGTAGGCAGGATAACATATGTCAGTAATCAGTAATCAGTTGCTAAGTAGGTAGGCGTTAAAAATTATCAGATGCCCCCTTATTAAGGGGGTATCCCCCCTTAATCCCCCCTTATCAAGGGGGCAGGGGGGATCGAACCTAAAATCCATTTTTAATTTAATTATAACCAGCTACTTATTCTCATTATCCTTCAGTATTCCCTAATTTTCCCCGAAACGGTAGCCCTTCCCATAGACAGTATTAATTAGAGGTGTTTCTCCGGCCGCTTCGATTTTACGACGCAGCAAGCGCATCAGGGCAGGAACCACATTACTATTAGGTTGCTCTCCTTCTGACCAGAGATGCTGATAAATTTGTTCATGGGTGAGAAGTTGCCCGGGATGGGTCATAAATAAAGTTAACAATTGTACTTCTTTTGCTGATAAACTAATCGTGCGACCGTGACGATAGGCCACTTGATTTTCGCTATCGAGTTCTAAATCAGCACATTTTAGTTTACTGCTGTTACTAGCTTCAAAATTGGGAGAACGACGCAATAAAGCGCGGACTCTCGCTAATAATTCTCGCAGTTGAAAGGGTTTGACTAAATAATCATCAGCGCCGGCATCTAATCCCGCCACTCGATCGTCTATGGTATCCTTAGCGGTTAGAAATAAAACGGGAGTGGTGTCCCCTTGATCCCGTAAATATTGACAGATTTGTAATCCAGATTGCTGGGGTAACATCCAATCGAGAATTAAGAGGTCATAATTATTCTCTCGTGCCAATTCTAACCCCGTCCGACCATTATCAGCAATATCAACGTCATAGCCTTCTTGAGCAAGAATTTGTTCTAAGGGTTCGGTTAATTCTTTTTCATCGTCAACGATAAGTATTTTCATAAAAGTAAAAAAGATGGTGTCGGGTTTTGGGGTTTTGGGGTTTTTAGTTGAATCTCCCCATTTCCCCATATCCCCATTTTTCCTAATTATCTATCTTTGGGTAATAAATTGCGCCATTCGAGAGGGATATAACTTTCAATAAATCTAGCTAGGGTGGGGTAATGACGCTGATACAAAACTCCCATATAGATAATACCAAGTCCTAGGACGGTTAGGGCAAAGGGAAAGAAAATTGAATCGGCAAAGATACGATAGGAGAGATAGGAAAGATAGGCAAATACTCCGATACCTCCAAAAACCACAAATAATCTTCTTTTTAGCAGGATGGATAATAACATCAATCCCAAGTTAATTAGACAGTATAAAAATCGTTGCGCTTCATTATCCTCGATGAGGAGAGATAGACTAAACCAAAACATAATCAATCCGAATAGGTATAGCCAAAAAGCAAAATCTCCCCGACTGCGACGCTGACGTACATCAATTAAATAGGCAGTTATCAAACAGGCAATTCCAAACCAAAAGGATACCCACAGTCGCAGTCTCCATGTATATTCGTTCTCTCCAAATAGTAAAGAGGTTAAGTCCATTGACATATACCACAGACTAAAAGCGATCGGTGCAGTTAAAAAGGGAAATTTAACAAATCGCAAAGTTATTAATCCTGCGATAATCGTGCCTAATTCCATTAAAAACCAACTGCCTTTAATCCATGTATGGAAATCTCGATAGATGCCCGGATAGCCAGCTTGCCAGTATCCTGTCCAGCGTTGTAAACCATAGATTGCTAAGGGAGTCATTGCCACTGCCATGGTAAATAAAAGGCCGCCGGGGATTTTGAGATTTTGCTGAAAATAGAGATTTTTTCCCGTGAAAATAAAACAAACTGCATAAAACAGGGCGATAAAAAATAGGCCTGCACCGCCGAAACTCTCCCAAGCTTCGTTCATAAACCACCCCAGAGCAGAGATAACAATTAATGCCCCAAAATAATAGGCTACATTAGCGAAATTAAAGCGAGGACGATTAACTTCATCTTCTTGGGGATAACGGGACAAAAAAGCCGTCCATAAATTTTCAGATTGGCTGGCAGTAATTAGGTTTTGTTGTACTGCCCAATCAAAATCTTCTTTTTCTAGTCTCATAACATTCTCTAGTCCTTAAGCTAAGATGTATTTTAACCGCTTATCCTAAGGATAAGGGAATAGGGCATAGGCGCAGATGTTAAATCCTGTAATAAAACTTAACATTTACCGCTAGAAACATCCGAAATCTGCAAAATAGAGTATGATCCAATCTAGATTAACTATTATCGAAGCCATCATGACAACTAAATCAGAACTCTATGAACAAGATTTTCAATTATGGCTGATAACAACAATAGGTCAGTTAGAACAAGGAGATTTTCAGGCATTAGATGTATCTCATTTAGTTGAGGAGTTGAAAGAATTGGGTAAATCAGATAAAAATGCCCTAGAAGGAAATTTAATGATTTTGCTGGCTCATTTACTGAAATTAAAAGTACAATCATCTGTCCCTGAAAGCATGAAATCTAGCTGGTATAGCTCCATTGTCGAACACAGGGAACGAGTTATCGCCTTACTAGAAAACACCCCTTCTTTGAAATCTCATCTAGCAATCGCCATCGATAAAACCTATCCTAAAGGTCGCAAAATTGCCATCAAGGAAAGTAAATTGGCTGACTTGGGAATTGCGATTCCTCCAGAGGAAGCATATCCCCTAGACTGCCCTTTTTCCTTAGAACAAATTCTTGACGAAGATTTCTATGGCTGATAATTCATAAGTAGTCGTGCAAAATTAATTTCTTGGTTAGGATAGGCAAGAGGCAACCCCCCCAACCCCCCCGACATCGGGGGGGCAAGGGGGTGGGGGAGATTGAGCTAATTTAAGGGTAGGTGGTTAAAATTCGTCTTGGCATAGCTTACAAGCTTTTTTGCTCAACCCTAGTTAATCAGCCTTTAAAAAATAAGTAAAAATTATCAATTTAAGATAAACAATTAAAATATTTAAATACTTTGGGTGATTAGTTAAATGTAAAAAGTAAGTTACAAGATTTTAATTTTCCCAGAATTTGCCAAAATTTGGCTGTAAATCGGGGTTGCCTACATTTATTAATCTGGTATGATCATGGTATGCTGTGGGCTTAGTTTAACTGTTAAGCCTTAAATTAACGTAAAACCAAGACAATCAGGGTACTGTATCGATTCTCTTGCCCAAAAAAAGCCCCTAGTGGCGACATTTTTTTATGTTGCAATTTTTTAAGTTTTGTAAAGGTTATTGACTTAAAGCCAGAATTATGCAGGTCGAGAATTTTAGTAGAAATGCTCAAACTCCTCTCCCTTCTCCCTAATTTCCTATACTTTTTAAACAGGATTTAGTATGAGATAACCGCCGTAAGATGGGCTAAAAACTGGCGTAATGTGGACATCGATCGAAAGACTAAGCTAAACTGGTAATGACTATGTATTAGGGCGGAGGTCAAGGGATACAACTATGGACAATTTGGAGGTAAAACAAAAACCGATCCGGTGTTTAGAAGATGCGATCGAAAGGTGTCAAACTTTAGGAATGCGGGTTAGTCGTCAGCGTCGCTATATTTTAGAATTGCTGTGGCAAGCGCAGGAACACCTATCAGCGCGAGAAATTTATGATCGTCTCAATCTGCAAGGAAAAAACATCGGTCATACCTCAGTGTACCAAAACCTAGAGGCTCTATCGGGTCAAGGCATTATCGAATCTGTGGAACGCTGGGACGGCAGACTCTACGGCAACATCAGCGATTCCCACAGTCACATCAATTGTCTGGACAGTCAAGAAATCATCGATGTGCATATCCAACTTCCCCCGGAATTAATTAAACAGATTGAGGCATCGACGGGGGTAAAAATTACCGATTATCGCATCGATTTCTATGGCTATAAACAAAACAAATGAGCTAGATCACTGTATAATTGACCCTGTGAATAGTATCCGTTGACAGGCTGCAACTCTTGTGATCGATCGCCCTCTCACCCTAATTATCATCGATAATGACCCGATTTTCCGCTTGGGTCTAGTGCAGGCTTTGTCGCAGATAGAAAATATTAGTATCGTCACCGAAGGGGATTTAGAAACAATTTTCGCTTTGACTCTTAATCCGGCCCCCGAAATTATTATTATTGATCCTCTCTTTGATTGGTCTTACTGTGAAATTCTCCACTCTCGCTATCCCGAAAGTAAAATTGTTCTATTAACCTTTCCTCTCGATTCCAGGCAGCAACTAATCGCCAGAGAATTAGGCATCGCTGGTTATATTCCCAAAGGCACAAACCTAGAGCAATTTATCACTATTTTAGGGCAAATTTCCCGGGATGAATCCCATGATGTTGTCCCTTCTCCTCTCACCATTGCTACCCGTGCAAGTTTAGCTCCTAGCCATTGGTTAATCAGTGCTGGCAAAACGGGATTAAATCGCATCGAAAGTGAATTACATTTAATTGATCTCCATCTTAATCAACAGTCTTTATCTGGCTTTGATCGCTTTTATTGGCAGGGGAGAAAACGAGAACTTTTAGCAGCCCTATGGCTAGTCAGAAAACTAATTCCCCTTGAAGGTAGCTATTACAATTCAGCTTCAGTGACAGCCCCGGTAATAATTAACAATATCGATCGAGAATTACCAATTTTAAGCCGCGAGCGTCCCCTCTGTGTTTCGGCGGTTTTTGAGTCCACTTTAGCAGTCATTCGCTCCCCTTTAATTAATAGAACCAAGATCAGTTTTGAAATTGATGTTTTACAGGATAATCGGCAACGGGAATTATTGTATTTAGTTCTCGATGAAATTCGTAAAAATGTCGATGAAATGAGATATTTACAGATTAGTAGCGGGGAATTAACTGGTCGCTTAAATCTGATTATTTACGATATCTGGGAGAAAGTTACCCGTAAATTTTTAGAAATTAATGCCTCGGTTTATGAGGAAATTAGTAAAGGCAGACTTAACGAAATTATTCTGGAAGAAAGAGAGGCAATTCAAACAGAAATCCTCAATAAAATTCCTTTTACTCTTGACTTATTTTCCTATTTAGTGTACGAAAATAGTTTAACTATTGACGGAGTAGAATACCGAGCTAATGCTCCTGAAACTATTGCCAGAGCCGAAATTATCCTGCAAAATCTCATTCATAATATTGCCAATGCGGTGACGGTAATTATTCTCAATAACTTCTCGGAATCGGAAAGAATCAAACAAAAACTTTACCAGTCAGAATTTCTCATCGCCAGAAAATTAGCTAAAATCCGCAATGAATTATCTTGGAAATACCGACGGCAACAATATTGGCAAGAACCTAAAGATATCTTTGAAAGTCAATATCAATTATTTCACTATAGCGAGGGAGAAATCCAATCTCTAGCCATTTATTCCCCTCGACAGGAAGAATTAAATAGTTTAACAGGCATACCCTGGTTAGCTTCGATCGCCTTAGAATTAAGAGACTCTTTATCTCCTCGTTTACGCGCTTTTTTTCGGGTGGTGGGTAAGGGAGTAGTCTATATTCTTATCCAAGTTATCGGTAGGGGTATTGGTTTAGTAATTCGCGGGGTTTTACAGGGAGTCGGTAACACTTGGCAGGAAGTAAAAGGTAAAAAGGGATCATGAATTATGACTGATAACTGATAACTGATAACTGATAACTGATAACTGATAACTGATAACTGAAGTGTCCCTAACTTTTACAATTCCTTGTCAAAACTGTATTTATCGCGAATCTGTCCGACAAAAAACTGTCCTTTCGATGGTGCAGACTGAAAATCTTTATATACTGCCAAAGGTAGATCATGATAAAGATAGATACCACCGTGATTAAATTCCACTTTCAGAATTTTTTTGTCCTGATCGTAGTCAAAAGATTTAATCGCTGTACTTTGACTTTTTAATAAGGGGAAAGCAATCACATCGCGAATACTGGCAGAATCGGTTAATAACATGATCAGGCGATCGATGCCAATTCCTAAGCCTCCCGTGGGGGGCATTCCGTATTCTAAAGCGGTTAAAAAGTCCTCATCAACTCCCTGCGCTTCCAAATCGCCGGCCGCTTTTTTGAGTGCCTGTGCTTCCAATCTTTGCCGTTGATCGATGGGATCGGTTAACTCAGAAAAACTATTAGCTAATTCCCGTCCAACCACATATAATTCAAATCTTTCCACGAGGTCAGTTTTTGAGCGATGGGGTTTAGCTAAAGGGGAAATTTCCACGGGAAAATCTAGCACAAAAGTGGGCTGTATTAGGGTTTCTTCGACTTTTTGTTCAAAAGCTTCATTTAAGAGCTTACCAATGGTTTTACAGTCCTCTGGAACGCCAATGCCGGCATTTTCTGCGGCAATACGAGCCGACTCGAAATCCTCAAAACTATTCAAGTCAACCCCGGTTATTTCTTGGACTAATTCGTGCATAGTCACTCGTCGCCAAGGGGGAGTTAGGTCAATTTCCCTGTCTTGATAGGTGATTTTCAGCGTACCTAAAACATCTTGTGCAGCATTAACAATAATGTTTTCGGTTAACTCCATCATGTCATAATAATCAGCGTAGGCCTGATAGATTTCGATGGAAGTAAACTCGGGGTTATGTTTAGTAGAAACCCCTTCATTACGAAAAATTCTGCCTAACTCAAAGACTTTTTCAAAACCACCCACTATTAATCTTTTTAGATGTAATTCGGTGGCAATGCGGAGATATAACTCCATCTCCAGCGTATTATGATAGGTGATAAACGGTCTAGCATCGGCTCCTCCCGCTTCACTTTGTAGCACGGGAGTTTCAATTTCAATAAAACCTTCTTGGTCTAAATATCTCCGAATAGCAGCAGTAATTTGGGCGCGACGGCGAAAAGTTTGTCGCACTTCAGGATTAACAATTAAATCCACATATCTTTGTCGATAACGCTTTTCTACATCGGTTAAACCGTGCCATTTATCCGGTAGAGGTAAGAGGGATTTGGTGAGAATTTCGTACTCGTTAACATAGATAGATAATTCGCCGCGTTCTGTGCGTTTAATTGTGCCTTTTGCCCCTAAAATATCACCTGTATCGGTCAGTTTAATTACCGTGTTAAAGGCATTCGGCACGGCGGCCATAGTTTCACTAATGCGTTTTTTATCGAGGTATAATTGAATCGTCCCCGTTTCATCTTGCAGGTTAAAAAAGGCTAGTTTACCCATAATTCTTCGGGCAATAATCCGACCAGCAATTGCTACTTCTGTGCTAATTTCTTCCCCCGGTGCTAAGTCAGCGTACTGCTCTTGTAATTGTTGAGCGTGAGCGGTAGATTTCCACTGGTAAGCGTAGGGATTTAAGCCAGCTTTTTGCAGTCCTGCCACTTTTTCTAAACGAGCAGCCCGGATTTCTTCGAGAGTAGAGGAGGGTTGATTTTCAGGATTTTGTGCTTGAGATGCCATCGTTTTCTAAGAGGAACAATTCTGGGGAATTTTTAGGTGTTGGGTTTTGGGGTTTTAGGGTGTTGGGGTGTTGGGGTGTTGGGGTGTTGGGGTTTTAGGGTTTTAGGGTTTTAGTTGAAATTCCCCCACTTCCCCACTTCCCCACTTCCCCAGTTCCCCAGTTCCCCAGTTCCCCTAATAACAGTAATTATCGTCCCATTTCTCGCTTTAATTTTTTCAATTCTTCTTCCATTTCCCATTCTTTAAATTTTAGATCGAGATTATCGTAGTTCGAGCGCTGATAGTCCGATTCTTGGGGTTGAGCCCAAAAAGTGGTTTCCCAGTCACGGGACTGATTTTTAGGGGCTTTTTCGGCTTTAATTTGCACTTCCTGACGACGTTGTTGGACCTGTTGCAGTAACTCTTGGGATTGAGTCAGACGTTTTTTCACCCCTTCCATCCGTCCCCAAAGTTGATTACCCTGACGGAAGAGGGCTGCCTCGCGTTCACTGGCAGCCTTAACCAAGTCCTGCCGTCCAGCGGCCTTAGCCTTATCAATTCTAGCGTGCCAAGTTTGGATATCTTGGGCAGTGGCCAAAATTTGCTGTTCGAGACGTTGACGCTCATTTTCTAGGGCGGTAATCAGTTTAGCAGTATCGCGCTCCTGTTCGCGCAGTTGTTCCACCAGCGCCTGTAATTCTAATTGGGGATGACTTTTGAGAAATTCTTCCAGTTGGGTTTCAAGAAAGCGACTAACATCATCAAATAGATTGCCCATCTGTGCAGTATCCTAAATTTGCAATTAAAGTCTAGGAGCGATTTTAATCCCCCTCTTTTTAGCATAGGCTAGATCAACCCTAGGTTTAAATATATTTGGAAAAAGTAGTACAAAAATGTTATTCGGCTGCGGGTTAGGGACGGGGAAACCCGTATAATAAAACTAAGTAGCTGGTTATAATTAAATTAAAAATGGATTTTAGGTTCGATCCCCCCTTAGTCCCCCCTTGATAAGGGGGGTGCCGATCCCCCCTTAGTCCCCCCTTAATAAGGGGGGTGCCGATCCCCCCTTAGTCCCCCCTTAATAAGGGGGGCATCTGATAATTTTTAACGCCTACCTACTTAGAGTGATATTTCCTGAAAACCTCTTAATTGTTTGACTTAAGTGACAACTTCACCAACTTGGACAGAACGTATCGGTTATCAACGGGATTGGGTGTGGCGCGGTTGGCAAATTCGTTATAGTTTTATGCCAGCAAAAACCCCCCAAGATGCCGATAATCCCCCTTTAATTTTACTGCACGGATTTGGAGCGGCGATCGAACATTGGCGCCATAATATTCCTATCCTCAGCCAAAATCATCGAGTTTACGCGGTAGATTTATTAGGTTTCGGTGGTTCGCGTAAAGTGCAGGTTCCCTATACCGTTAATCTCTGGGTGGAACAAATACACGATTTCTGGCAAACTTTTATCAATAGACCAGTGGTATTAGTGGGAAATTCGATCGGTTCTTTAGTTAGTATGGCATTAGCGGGTAAATACCCGGAAATGGTAGCCGGATTAGTTATGCTCAGTTTACCCGATGTCAGCCGTCGGAGGGAAATGATTGCTGATTGGTTATTAAATATCGTCACTCCCATCGAAAACTTTTTCACTTCGCCTTGGCTATTAAAACCGATATTTTACTATCTGCGTCGTCCGCAAATCTTAAAAAAATGGACAGGAATCGCCTACGAAGACAAGAAAGCAGTCAGCGAGGAATTAGTACAAATTATCGCCGCCCCAACCCTAGATGAGGGGGCAGCCGAGGCGTTTATTTCCCTAGCACAAGCTGTTAATCATCCCGAATATTGTCCACCAGCCAAGTTAATTTTACCACGCTTAGAAATCCCGATTTTATTGTGTTGGGGCAAACAAGATCGGATGGTTCCCGTCCAGTTAGCTCAGGGTTTTGTCTCCCTTAATCCTAGAATTAAATATATAGAATTTGCCCAGGCCGGTCATTGTTTACAGGATGAATGTCCCGACCGTTTTAACCCAATTTTATTAGAGTGGCTAGAATCCGTTGCTGTTCTTTGAGATGAACGTAGGTTGGGTTGAAGCATGAAACCCAACGTCCGCTCCTGTTACGCTACCCCTAACCCATCCGACAAATAATTGTGCCTCCCTACTTAGAATCCGTTCCTGTTCTTTGAGAGAATAGGGAGAGTGATTGTTGGTGATAGTCCTATGCAAACCTTGGAATCGACGCTCAAACCTCCCGCAACTGCATCCGAATTCGACACCACGATTCACCGACGCAAAACCCGTCCCGTCCGGGTAGGTAGCGTTACCATCGGTGGTGGTCATCCCGTGGTCGTGCAGTCGATGATTAACGAGGATACCCTTGATATAGATGGTTCCGTGGCCGGCATCCGTCGCCTCCATGAAATCGGCTGTGAAATTGTCCGCGTCACCGTGCCGAGTCTGGCCCACGCCACCGCCTTGGCTAAAATTAGGGAAAAACTGCTGGCCACCTATCAACCCGTACCGTTAGTAGCCGATGTGCATCACAACGGTATGAAAATCGCCCTAGAAGTGGCCAAGCACGTCGATAAAGTGCGGATTAACCCCGGTTTGTACGTTTTCGAGAAACCGAAGGCCGACCGCAGCGAGTATAGTCAAGCAGAATTTGATGAAATTGGCGAAAAAATAGCCGAAACACTGAAACCTTTAGTGATTTCCCTGCGAGATCAAGATAAAGCGATGCGAATCGGCGTTAACCACGGTTCTCTGGCCGAAAGAATGCTCTTTACCTACGGCGACACCCCCGAAGGAATGGTACAGTCGGCTTTAGAATTTATCCGCATCTGCGAATCCCTCGATTTTCGCAATCTGGTGGTTTCCCTGAAAGCTTCCCGCGTGCAGGTGATGGTGGCCGCCTATCGTCTCATGGTTAAGCGCATGGACGAGTTAGGTATGGATTATCCCCTACATTTGGGTGTTACTGAGGCAGGAGATGGGGAATACGGACGAATTAAATCCACTGCTGGGATTGCCACTCTGTTAGCGGACGGTATTGGTGATACGATTCGCGTTTCTCTGACGGAGGCTCCCGAAAAGGAAATTCCCGTCTGTTACAGCATTCTCCAGGCCCTGGGACTGCGGAAAACCATGGTCGAATACGTTGCCTGTCCTTCCTGTGGTCGCACTCTTTTTAATTTAGAAGATGTTCTGCAGCAAGTGCGGGCAGCGACTCAACACCTCACCGGACTCGATATCGCCGTTATGGGTTGTATTGTCAATGGACCGGGAGAAATGGCCGACGCAGACTATGGTTATGTGGGGAAACAGGCCGGTTATATTGCCCTTTATCGCGGTCGCGAGGAAATTAAACGCGTCCCCGAAAGTGAAGGTGTAAGCGAGTTGATTAATTTAATTAAAGCCGATGGCCGTTGGGTAGAACCCTAATTAGTTTTACTGGTAGGGGTTGAATAGATGTCAACCCCTGATAATCAGCTATAATAAAAAGCTTGCTAGAAATTGCCGCTCCAGAGAGTTCATGCTACCTACACGCGATTGTGTTCGTCAAACCCCCGCTTACACTCCGGGAGAACAGCCCCAAACTGCGGGATTTACCAAACTTAACACCAATGAGAACCCCTATCCCCCACCGGCGGAAATTTTTGCCCACCTGCAAGAGCAGTTAGAAAAAGTCCGACTCTATCCCGATCCTATCTCCAAAGAGTTACGGCAAACGGCGGCGGAATTATACGGCATAACAGCTGATCAGATAATCGCGGGTAATGGGTCTGATGATATCCTCAATATCGCCCTGCGTACCTTTGTTAACCCCGGTGAAAGCGTTGCTTTTTTGGATTTAACCTATTCCCTTTACGAGACAATTGCCCGGGTACACGGGGCAAATATTATCGAATTTACCACTAATGATCAATTTGAATTAGCAGGACCGATTATTTGTCCGGAAGCGAAATTAATTTTTCTCGCTTCTCCTAATCCTCCCCTCGGTAAACATCTTGAGCGCGACTATTTAGAAGCAACCTGTGCTAATGCGTCGGGATTGGTATTAATTGATGAAGCTTATGTGGATTTTAGTGATGACAATCATCTCGATTTTCTCTCCCGTTACGATAATGTCATCATTAGTCGCACCATGTCGAAAAGTTATAGTTTAGCGGGGTTAAGAGTCGGTTTCGGTTTTGCTTCTGGGGCAATTATCGAACAGATGGATAAGGTGCGTGATTCCTATAATTTAGATCGCATCGCTCAAACTTTAGCCACAGCAGCTTTAAAACACCATAATTATTTTGAGCAAGTTTGGCAAAAAGTCCGTCAAACCCGCAGCCGTTTAATTACTTCTCTGCGCGAGTTGGGATTTATTGTTTTTGACTCGGAAGCTAATTTTATCCTCGCTTCTCCCCCCCACATTAGTGCCAGTGAGTTATATAATCAACTGAAAGAGCGTCAGATATTAGTGCGATACTTTAAACATCCTCGCATTCAGAATTATGTGCGGATTTCTATCGGCACTGATGAGGAGATTGATCGCCTTTTATCTGCTATTCAAGAGATTATGGGAACAAATTAATCTCTATTTCCGTCAAGGTTTTATTAGCATTTTAAACCCCGATAACTTCTCGAAAAAAGGCTAGATCGATCGGAACAAAGCAGCGACAAACAAGGGTCTAATGGCCTGTCGTTTCTCCCGATTACTAGCCTTGGCTATCAAGATTATTAGTCCGACAAAAGGATTAAATACTAGCGCACAAATTTTTGAACTTATGCAATTTTATCCCCAAGGAATCACAGTTCAAGAATTGAGCCAACGCTTAAATCGTCCCGTTTCTATGCTCAATCTTTGTCTAAAATCTTTGGTCGCTTCTAAAAAAATCGTGGCCAGAAAAAATCATAATCAGTGGGTTTATACTGTTGATAAAAAAGCTTAGTTGATCTGGATAAGCATACTTAAGATGTAGAAAAAGTGTTTATTAAGTACCCAGAGAGAATCAATTATACATATTTTTCCCTTTCCTGTTGCCTCTTTCCGGAGGGTGAATGCAATTCGCCCCTACAATAATATTATTGCGCCAATTGCCTGCGCCCAAAATGTAATATAGACATTTCTATAAAACTGAGATCTACCCATATATTACCCCTATTGCTGAATAACTATTTTAGGCTGTAGGTAGTATTCATCCTCTGCGACAACTATCTCACCAATGCCGAGAAATTGAGCTTCTAAAGACTCCACAGCAACCAGAGAACCGATTATAACATTTGTATCGGTGAGATTAATTTTTCTACCGTGAAACCAATCGATAACTCTTTCTGACATCAAAGAAATCCAGTCTAGATGTGCCAAGGCAATGCGAGGCGAAATTAAACCCTCGGAATTAGCCATTAAAGCTTCCAGATTAATACTATCAGCTAATTGAAAACCACAGCTTTCCGTGCGAGTTAAACTGGCTAAAGTGCCACCCACAGCTAACACCTTGCCCAAATCTCTGGCCAGGGAACGGATATAAGTCCCCGATCCACAGTGAATATCTACCTCTATTTGCGGAAATTCCCCCTCTAACCAGCCTAAAACCGTAATTTGGTCAATTTTGACCTGACGAGGCTCCACTGCGATTATTTCCCCTTTGCGGGCCAATTCGTAGAGACGGCGACCATCCTTGTGAATAGCACTATACATCGGCGGAATCTGGGCGATATTACCGATAAATTCCGCTAAATAAGGCTTAACTGCCTCTAAAGTTAAATCGCCACAGGGACAAGTAGCGATCGCTTTTCCCGTAATATCATCGGTATCGGTGCTGAGTCCTAACTGAATTTTTGCCCGATAAGCCTTATTTTCGGGTAAATAGGGCAGTAATCGGGTGGCAGCCCCGACGGCGATCGGTAAAACTCCCGTAGCCATAGGATCTAAAGTTCCGCCATGGCCGACTCGTTTTGTCTTCAGAATTTTGCGGACTTTGGCCACGCAATCGTGAGAAGTCCAATCGGGGGGTTTATTGAGATTTAAAAAGCCAAACATTATAAATTATGAATTATGAATTATGAATTATGAAGTGGGGTGATGGGGTGATGGGGAGAATAGATAAAAGCAATCTCCTCAATTCTGAATACTGACGGCTGATAGCTAAAAATCTGACGTATTATATAATTGCATAACTTCGCTTAAAGGTAAACGGGAACGAACACCTAGGGAAAGGTCAGAAAAATGACCAAGATCATAATGATCAACGGCAGCGCGAGCAATCATAGCGGCGTTATCGGTACAGAGTTTAAGCGGCGGAAAATAGACGGTTAAATGATGATTTTTGGCGGCAGTTTGCAGATGATTTCTTAAGGCACTATTAGCAGCCACTCCTCCCCCGATCGCAATAGTTTTTAAGCCATAATCTAAGGCACAATTGATTGTCCGACGGGTTAAACTTCTGGCTACCGTATCTTGAAAACTAGCGGCTATATCAGCTACGGGTAAATTATCTGGCTCGAATTTCTCTACTAAGCGCAAAACAGCAGTTTTTAAACCACTAAAACTGGAATCGTAGGCATGAAAACCGCCGGTTGGTAAAGATATTTTACCTTCAGGTAAGGGAAAAGCTTGGGGATTACCATCTTTAGCAATGCGATCGATTATCGGACCACCCGGATAACTTAAGTTTAATAATCGTGCCACTTTATCAAAAGCTTCTCCGGCTGCATCATCTCTAGTGGTTCCTAATTGTTGATATTTACCACAGGCCTGCACATGGATTAAACTGGTATGACCCCCGGAGACTAAAAGAGATAAAAAGGGGGGTTTAAGATCAGATTCAGCGAGATAGGAAGCATAGATATGACCTTCGAGATGATGAATGCCGATAAAGGGTTTATCGTGGATAATAGCGAGGGTTTTGGCTGCTGTCATTCCCACCATTAAAGCACCTACTAAACCGGGAGCAACTGTGGCGGCTATTCCATCAATTTCTGACCAAGTTAAACCCGTTTCTTGCCAAGCTTTTTCTAGACAAAAATTAATGGTTTCTAGGTGTTGTCGGGAGGCCATTTCCGGCACAACACCACCATAGAGACGATGGAGATCAATTTGAGAAGAAACCACACTACTCAACACCTGGTTATTGTTAACAATAGCCACAGCCGTTTCATCGCAACTGGTTTCGATCGCTAAGATAATTGTCATAAATTAATCAGTAAATCGTCAGACACCCCCCTTATTAAGGGGGGATTAAGGGGGAATCCGTCTTTAATTTAATTATAACCACTTACTTAATTTTACTTAGGTACTTAATTAAAATTAAAGTTATCGTTCAGCAATTTCCATAGCCACCACCGCCGGGGGTTTCAATAATAAAAATATCACCAGGGTTCATTTCTATAGTCGCTGTACCGGGCAATTCTTCGATAGTTTCATCGTTTCTTTCCACGGCATTACGTCCTATTTTACCGGCTTTTCCTCCCGCTAGTCCAAAGGGGGGAATCCGGCGATTACCCGACAGAATATTAGCAGTCATAGCCTCTTGAAATTTAATCCTTCTAATTACACCATCACCTCCAGAATATTGTCCCTTACCGCCACTATCTTGGCGAATGCTAAAACTTTCTACTAACACAGGATAGCGCATTTCTAATACTTCTGGATCAGTGAGACGGGAATTAGTCATCTGGGTTTGTACGGCAGCAGTTCCCGCAAAATTTGCCCCTGCACCAGAACCGCCGCAAATAGTCTCATAATATTGGTACTTTTGATTGCCAAAAGTGAAATTATTCATCGTTCCTTGACTGGCTGCTTGAATGCCTAAAGCGCCGTATAAAGCATTAACTATTGCCTGGGAAGTTTCCACATTTCCCGCTACTACGGCAGCTGGATAAACGGGATTAAGAAAACAGCCAGATGGGATAATTAAATGGAGGGGTTTGAAACAGCCAGCATTTAAAGGGATTGCCTCCTCCACAAGGGTACGAAAAACGTATAAAACCGCCGCTCTTGTCACTGCTAGGGGTGCATTAAAATTATTATTTAACTGGTCAGATGTGCCAGTAAAATCGATGGTTGCTTGACAATTATCAATATCTATGCTAATTCTGACCTTGATGACAGCACCGTTATCCAGATAATAGGTAAATTCACCATCTTTTAAGACAGATATAGCTTTTCTAACTGCTAATTCGGCATTATCTTGAACAAACTGTTGATAGGCTTTAACCATAGCTAATCCGTAGCGATCAACCATATTATGTAATTCTCTTTCTCCCTTGGCATTAGCAGCTATTTGTGCCTGAAAATCGGCAATATTTTGGGCGATATTGCGTGCTGGAAAAGGACTATTAGTTAAGTGATTAATTAATTCTTTTTCCCGAAAATGTCCCGCCGCTACCAGCAAAAAATTATCGAATAAAATTCCTTCTTCGCTAATATGGACAGAATGGGGAGGCATAGAACCGGGGGTAATGCCACCGATATCAGCTTGATGTCCCCGGGAGGCAAGATAAAATAATATTTCCTGATTTTGACGGTCAAAAATAGGACTAATTACTGTGACATCTGGCAGGTGAGTACCGCCATTATAAGGATTATTAGCCAGATAAACATTCCCTGGACGAATCGTCTCCCCTTTATCCTGAATTAAGCTTTTAACACTATCGGCCATAGAGCCTAAATGGACGGGAATATGAGGAGCATTAGCGATTAAATTTCCCATCTCATCAAAGATAGCACAGGAGAAGTCTAGGCGCTCTTTAATATTGACACTTGCTGCCGTATTTTGGAGAGTAATCCCCATTTCTTCGGCAATAAATTGATAGAGATTTTTAAAGATTTCTAGATAAATAGGATCGGCAACGGTAGTTATTTCTGAGCGGTGAGAATTGAGAGGGGACATAGGAAAATCAGTTATCAGTGATCAGTTATCAGGTGCATCTCATTTAAAGAGGGCGAATGCAATTCGCCCCTACAATAATATATATTATTGCGCCAATGGTAGGGGCGCACTGCGTGCGCCCAAAATGTCATCTAGATATTGATCCAAAATTGAGATGCAGCCTCAGTTATCAGTTAGCTGTCTCTTGTCTTTTTTTATCCTCCCGTCTCGGAGTTTACTGTCTCCTCACCCAAGGGAAGATTTTTGATTTTTGCAGGAGAGCCACTGATAGGGGCCGACTGATATATAATCGCAGTCAGTACCAGAGGGTGAATTATGGATAAAACCAGCTTGATCGATAAAGTGAAACAAATGGCTAATAAACGCGATTATTTACTGCAATTGCGCGATAAACCCGACATTGGCGGACTGAGATTAGATGTTAATCAAGCTCTTGAGGAGTTGGATGAATTACTCGATGAGTTTCAAGCAACTTTTCCTGAAGAAAAACTTAGTTAACTATCCGACTCGACGGAATTGAGATTTGTCCGATTGTGCTAATTTTCCCAAGTCATCGATCGCTTTGATCAGAGCTTGGGAAGATATATCTTTAGAGCAGTATAGGTCAAAAGCTGTACTTTGATTATTTTTTTCCATTGGAAGCTTTGGCAAGGAACTATAGGCAATAATGCGAATATAAGGGTCGAATTGTTTGATTTGAATAGCGGCGCTGTGTCCATCTAAGACAGGCATCCCTATATCTAAAATAATTACATCTGGTTGACAACTTTTCGCCAAGTCGATCGCCTGTTGACCATTAACTGCAATTCCCACCACCTGACAATGCTGCTGCTGGGAAATTAAAATCTTGAGTCCTAAACAGGTTAGCTCGTGATCGTCGGCAATTAAGACTTTAATTGACTCTCTCGGCCTCATTATAATCATTTTCCTGTCCCTAGAGATCTCACTTGTCATCATTGTAGAGCCTGTTAGTCTTTTGGCCTTAACTTCCCTTCTTCTCTCTCCCTTCTCCCTTCTCCCTTCTCCCCCACTGTTGACTTAAAACCCCCCACTGATCACTGATCACTGAAAAAAGCCCAACTTTGGGCAAAAATCTGGTTTGTGTCCCCTCTTAGCGGTAAAATTTCTACATCTGGACCGTCGAAAAGCATAAGTTTTGTAAAGTAAAATTAAGAAGGGAGACAAATTTAAGATAACCAACGTATGGAAGTAACTTTTACCGCTGCCGAATCCCTAGAAATTGTTGTTGCTGAACAAACCATCCCGATTCAGCATTATCTGCGTCAACCGCAAAGATTAGTACAGGCTATCGTTGAGACTAGCTTAACAGAACACTTGTCCGAGAATCGGTTTCGCCTAAAAATGCGTCCCCTAAACTTTTTGGATTTGTACTATTTTCAGCCCACGGTTATTCTTAATGTCTGGGCCACCTCTGGGGGGACGATATTTTTGCAATCAGAAGACTGTCAGATCAAAGGTATTGATTATATCAACGATCGCTTTAGCCTCAATGTTAAAGGCAAACTCGCTCCTGTGGAAAAAAATAATCAAACCTATCTAGCGGGAAAAGCCAATCTTGAGGTGAAAGTCGCCCTACCACCACCATTATGGTTAACCCCGCGTCCCTTGTTAGAAATCACTGGCAATAGTCTCTTAAAAGGGGTTTTATTGCGGATTAAACAGCGTTTAATGAGTCAATTGTTGCAAGATTACCAACAATGGGCTAAACAGGACATTATTGCCCAAAATTACCCCGAAACCATTCTTGATCTCTCCCTTAGTTAAATAAAAATATGAGTTGGACAAAAGTATTATCTGTAGATTCCCTTGCCCCCGGTGCCCGTCAAGTGGTAAAAGTGGGGGAAAATTCCATTCTCTTGATTAACAATAACGGTCAATTCCACGCCGTCGGCAATCTTTGTCCTCATTTAAAATTATCGATGACGAAGGGCAAAATTACCGAGGATGGCGCGATCGTTTGTCCCTGGCATCGTAGTTCGTTTGATCTCTGTAGCGGTGCTGTCAAAGATTGGATTACCTGGCCCCCTGTGGTTAACAAAGCGATGGCGGCAGTTTCTCAACCCCAAGCTTTACCAGTTTATCCCCTTCGCATCGAAGACGGCAGCATCTGGATAGACGCATAACCGCTCACCGAGGGGGGGTTTTGGGCAACCTAAAGAGCAGTTCACTCGACAATGGGGTAATCTTGGAGAATGCCAAACGCACCTCGCTCGCTTCCGTAAAAACCCAGTTAGGGACTTGCGTGGGAATAATATCCCAATCGATTGGAGGGCGCAAGCTTTGCGCCCCTACAGTAACGGATTTTGTCCACAATGTAGGGGCGAACTGCGTTCGCCCAAAAGGTACATTATCAAAGCGCAAGTCCCTTATGGATTGTTCCCCCCCGCTCCGGTGATCCCCACTCTCCTATACTTTTACTGACTATGAAATCCCGTCATGTCAGCCTAGGATCGGACGGCTTTGCAGTATAAATAATAAGCTGGATATTATTTAATACAAGTGTTTGCCTATTTTAGCCGATAATTATTAACCCTAATTGGTTCCGTTTAAAAGTTGAGAACGAAGCAAATTGATCGCATCTAAATAACTTGGCATTGGTTCATCACCTAACAGACAAGCACTGCGGTCCACGCTAATCATATCATCACCCCAAAACACTTGACCGAGAGGAATAGATTTTCCTCGATCCGGTCGCCAATTACTACTAAAATATTTAAGATTAGCGTCCACCACTGCCCCATCAAAAAGATGACCGATACAAAAATAAACATCCTGTAAAATTAGCGGTACGGAGGGGCGATGTAATTGCCCCCGCGAGTTGGGACTACGGGCTTTATAATGACTACGGGGAAAGAGTCCATAGAGATTTTTTAAAGAAGCAGAAATCAGGGGTTTATCCTTTAAATGGGTGCGTTTTAAGGTTCCAATCGTGATCCGACAATCCACTTCTTCGATAATTTTAGGGGCAAACATCGAGGGAAAACGGACAGGAAAAGGGGAAAGATTCGGATATTCTTGCTGGGGTAAACTATCAGCATCAAGAATAGTTATTCCAGGATAGAGAATAGATTTTACTCCCAAAATATCGATAATTTCTCTCAAAGAAATAGCCGAACATACTCCCTCTACCAAGATAATTTCTGCTCCAGGATTTACCCCTCTCAATCCCCGCAAAACTTGACTTAATACCGGCAGACTAACCGTTACCGGTGGTGGCACAGGATAACCTAAATTAGGTTTAATTAAAATACGTTTAGCTGTGATAGCTGCCCGGGGAGGTTGATAAACAAAATCCGCCATAGCTGAATTTTTTACCCCGGCAGTAATTGAGGATTGGGTAATCATAGAGAGGAAAATAAATCAATGGGAATTAGCCAGATCATTTAGGGAATTTACCTGCTGTAAAGCTTGCCAGATTACCCCAGAATCGGCCCCAGGAAAATGGCTATTTTCACTAATATAACGCTTCCAGGCCTTAGTTCCGGGCTGACCGGCAAAAAGCTGTAAAAGATGTTTGCTGATCTGGTGTAATTTATAACCTTTACTCACCCACTCATCGATGTAGGGAAGCATTTTTTTGATTACTTCTTCCCGGGTAGGAGGAGTAACCGATTCCCCATAAAAATCTTGATCGACTGTGGCAAATAAATAGGGATTATCGTAGGCTGCCCGACCGATCATAACTGCATCTACTAATTGTAAATGTTGTCTAGCCTGTTCTAAATTAATGATACCGCCATTAATTTCAATAAACAAATGGGGAAACTGATTTTTTAGGCGATAAACATCATCGTAACGTAGGGGGGGAACGGTGCGATTTTCCTTGGGACTTAATCCCTGTAACCAAGCTTTACGCGCATGGATGGTAAAACGTTGACAACCCGCATCCGCGACAATACGGACAAAATTCGCCATATTTTCGTAACTATCCTGATGATCAATGCCAATTCTCTGTTTTACAGTCACGGGAATCGATACAGCTTGATTCATTGCCGATATTCCCCTAGCGACTAATTCCGGGTTAGCCATCAAACAAGCGCCGAAATTGCCCTCTTTTACCCGAGAACTAGGACAACCCACATTGAGATTTACCTCGTCATAACCCATATCTTCGGCTATTTTAGCGCATTCTGCCAAAAGATAGGGATTATCACCCCCTAACTGCAAAGCTAGAGGTTTTTCTGCTAGGGAGAACCCCAGCAACTTATAGCGATCGCCGTGTTTAATCGCCATCGTCGTGATCATTTCCGTGTAGAGAAGGGGACGACGGCTAATTTGTCGCAAAAAATAGCGAAAATGGCGATCGGTATAATCCATCATCGGCGCCACACTTAAAATACTGCCCATCTTTCCCTTGATTTTTTCGCTGATCGGGACATTCTCTGGTGAACCCCAGAGAATAACCAGTCTTCCTCTCAACATATTTTAAAGCTTTTTGGTAAGTAGGTAGGCGTTAAAAATTATCAGACACCACCCTTATCAAGGGGGGACTAAGGGTAGGGTTGATTCATGAATCAACCCTACTATGAATCAACCCTAGTACTAAGGGGGGATCGAACCTAAAATCTATTTTTAATTTAATTATAACCAGCTACTTAAGTTGACTATCTAAATTACTGGTTAACACTGCACCGGAGAAAGGAGAAGGGGACTTTTTTGACTTATCTCCGTGGCATATTTGCCCCTTTAATCGTGTCGCGGATGACGATTTTTTGTTCTTTGGAATAACCAGCAAAAGAACGAGTAGCAAGTAACTCGATTTCTACCCCAGTACCCGATCGCAAAGATTCCACAGGTAAGGGTAATTGACCGATATCGAGAATAAATTGATTACCCTCCTGTCGGATCAAATTAGCGGGCATATCTCCTTCATAGCGAGTGACAAAATCAGTTCTGGGACTGGTTTGCAGGTCGTCTGCTTGCCAACGAGTGACGCGATAACGCACTTTAAATTTAGTGCCGATTAAATTCGATTGGGAAGCTTTATCTTCGAGAAAAAGCCTTAAATCAGTACCATTTCCTGTAATACCTTTTGCTTCTAATTGGGTGACATCTCGTTCAAAAACAGCATTATAAACGACAAATTCCGTAACATTATTGCGTTTTTGAGTGGTTCCCTCGATCCAGAGTTCACTGGGGACAGTTACCTTCATTTCCTTTTGATCATCGAGGGTTAAAGTAAAACGCTGATTAGCAAACCGGTTAAACTCTTGGGGGGCATTCCAAATTAAAATAAAAGAACGTTCCGATCGATCTAATAAAATCCGATATTGATCATCGATCAGGGAACCGGGGGAAAATAAAGACACTGCCCCAGTGCGAGTTTCCCAACTATTTTTAGAGAGAATATAACCCCGTTCTTTTAACTCCGACAGGGGAACAGTTGCGCTCGGTTGGTCGGCAGTTAAAGGGCGATCGATTTGAATTAAAGTTAACTGTCCTAAACGTCCCCCGCGACCGTTACGACCACTATTACCCGTCGCCCCATCCAGACCATCCTGACAGCTAAATTCTCTGGTGGTACAGCTATAATTGGCATCACCCGGCCTACCGCTGCAGGTTTGAATTGTCCAGAAAGGTTGGGAACAGCGACAACCCTTGCCCCCCTGACCTCCTTGACCCCCAAAACCCCCGGCGCCTCCGGCCGCATTGACCGTTACTTGTCTTAAAAAATCTAAATTAGTGACATAGAGGGTTAAAGCGCCGCCATTGCCCCCATCACCCCCATCACCCCCATTGCCACCGTTACCACCACCGGCCGCCTGGAGATTTCTGGTGACGTTGCTAGGTTGACCGCTACAGTTGCCATCGCTGCCGTTGCTGCCATTTTCACCATCGACCCCTTTTTGTCCCGAAATATCGAGTTTTAGGGGAGAACCATCGAGAAAAAGGGTTAAACTGTCACTATTTTTGCCTTGGCTGCCGACCTTGCCAGCTTTCCCGCTCTGGCCCTGTTTGCCGAAAGTCTGTACATCGGAACCTTGGGCTAACCAAGAACAGCGATCGCCCGTCACCGTAGGGGGCATTAGGTACGGTAAAGGGAGAAAAAAGGTGAATATTAATGATTTAGCCCAAAAATTCATGATTTTAGCCAATTTATCCCCAAAGACTCCGATCAATTCCCTCTTGATGACTTTTAGATCTAGATTTTTGTTTCCCCTCTATCAATAAGGTGCGCTATCATCCTACACTTACTTTGAGAAGGAAACAGCCAATCGCGAGGGTTACGCGCGTGAAAAAAGTATTAGCTATTATTTTGGGTGGCGGGGCCGGAACTCGCCTTTATCCGTTAACGAAACTGCGGGCAAAACCTGCCGTCCCCCTAGCGGGAAAATATCGCTTAATCGATATTCCCGTCAGCAATTGTATTAACTCCCAGATTGACAAAATCTATGTGTTGACGCAATTTAATTCCGCTTCTCTCAATCGTCACCTCAATCGTACCTATAATTTTACGGGTTTTAGCGATGGTTTCGTGGAAGTTTTGGCCGCTCAACAAACCATGGAAAATCCTCAATGGTTCCAAGGCACGGCCGACGCAGTACGACAATATATCTGGACGATGAAGGATTGGGATATCGATGAATATCTAATTCTCTCCGGAGATCATCTCTATCGCATGGACTACAGTAAGTTCATCGAACGCCATCGGGAAACCAACGCCGATATCACTTTATCGGTGGTTCCCATCGATGAACGTCGCGCCTCCGCTTTTGGGGTGATGAAAATTAATGATTCGGGGCGCATTGTCGATTTTTATGAGAAACCCAAAGGGGCAGAATTGGAAAGAATGCGGGTAGATACGACGATTTTAGGCTTAAGTCCTGACCAAGCCCGTCAAAGTCCCTACATCGCTTCCATGGGAATTTATGTCTTTAAAAAGAATGTTTTAATCGATCTGCTCGATGCCAATAAAGAACAGACCGATTTCGGCAAGGAAATCATTCCCTCGGCGGCTAAAGATTACAATCTTCAGGCTTATTTATTTAAGGGTTACTGGGAAGATATCGGGACGATTGAAGCCTTTTATGAGTCTAATCTCGCCTTGACCCAACAACCAAATCCCGCCTTTAGTTTCTACGACGAAAAAGCCCCCATCTATACCCGTTCTCGCTATCTGCCACCGACAAAAATGCTCAATTGTACGGTGACAGAATCGATGATTTCTGAAGGTTGTATTCTCAAAGAATGTCGCATCCATCACTCGATTTTAGGGATTCGTAGTCGAGTCGGCAAAGACTGCACGATCGAGGATACAATGCTGATGGGATCCGACTTTTATGAGTCTTTCCCCGAACGGGAAAGTCTGATCGGAAATGCCAAAGTTCCCGTGGGTATCGGTTCCGGTTCCACTATTCGTCGGGCAATTGTGGACAAAAATGCTCGCATTGGTTCCAATGTTTTAATTGTTAACAAAGATCGTGTGGAAGAATCTAATCGCGAAGATTTAGGTTTCTATGTTCGCAGCGGCATCGTGGTTATTTTCAAAAATGCCACTATTCCCGACGGGACGGTAATTTAATCTATCAGTTATCAGTTATCAGTTATCAGTTATCAGTTATCAGTTATCAGTTATCAGTTATCAGTTATCAGTTATCAGTTATCAGTTATCAGTTATCAGTTATCAGTTATCAGTTATCAGTTATCAGTTATCAGTTAT
>NZ_JADBVM010000112.1:0-2874 GCF_020244875.1 Microcystis sp. M44BS1 | reverse complement strand
CTGGTCTTGGCTGTCTATATTTTAACCAATAAATTGCTGTATTGCAAGCATAGTCAGCTTTTAAAGATAAATTATTGTTTTATTGGTCAGCAATAATTGTCTGTTTTTTCTTTAATTTTACATGACAAGTTCGGAAGAGCCGTTAGTAATCTTGGCACGTGTATCTGGTGTAACTTCATTGAGTCCATCGATGGCAATATAAATTGCACCGCTATAAATCAGATTTTTGAGAAAATTAGGATCTTCTTGGACGCAACCATGCAGTTTAGCTTGTATTGCTTCCATTACCCCCTGATGGCATTTTATGGCAGGTAAGTAAACAGTAATTTGCTGAGATTGTTTCACTAAATGACGCAAAAACATCGATTTACCTAATCCAGATTCTCCTTCTAGGACGATTTGCCCTCGAATTTCTGGGATGGCTTCTCGAATGGGTTGAGCATCTATTTTTCCTTGAAACTTTACATCTGAATCAGCGAAGTAAGCTTTGGGATTAAAGTCATCTAAATGAGCATCTGAAAGCAAAGATTCTTTGAATGGAGAAAACAGCCTAGCTCGTAGGAAGGGAACCCAAGTGAGAGCGAGTCCGACATAACCTAGCCCAGTGATACGCCGCAACCAAGGATTCCAGAAGAATATAGCCTGAATCTGAGGAGATTTGGGGTAGGCAAAGACTAATGCCAGCCAAAAAATCCCATGTATTACCCAGACATTTCTGATATTAGAAAACCACTGTATAGCTTCCGACATGAGCCAGGAGTTCTTTTCGCTCTTTAGGGAGCTTAGAGACCGACTCGCAGCACGCTGCTCATCATCAAAACCCGAATTTTCTAGAGATTTTTCTATAGTCGATACAGTATCTATAGCTTCGTTAAGTTGCTTGAAGTAAAGAATTTTGGACTTGAGATCAAGAAGTTTTCCCTTGTGGGAACGGGATTGAGAAATCTTGTCCACATGGGCTTCAGCAATGCGTGACAGAGCAAGAGTAGCTTGATAACGAACCCCTTCAGGTTGATTCTTGTCCTCAACTAGCTTGCTCAGGCTGGTGACTGCGGCTTTAGCCTCGAATCCAATACGCCCTATGGCAATAGCAGCTCTCCTGCGAATTTCAGAATCGTCAGAATCGTCATCTTCAAGGGCATCAATCAGTGGTAGCACTGCATCTTTAGCCTCAGAGCCAATGTTTCCCAAAGCATCGATGATACTCCTGAGAACTTCTGGTTTTTCATTGTCCTTATCCTTGAGAAGCTGAACCAGGATAGAGACCGCAGCTTTAGCCTCTGCCTTCATCCTTACCAAGGCTTGGACTGCGCTCTGGCGAACGGCTAGATCCTCATTCTTTTTCTCAAGAAGCCTAGCTAAAGGAAGGGCTGCATCTTTAGCATCAGAACCAATCATCCCTAGAGCCTCAGCAGCATTCTGGCGAACTTTTGGTTCTTTATTGTCTAAGAGCTTAACTAGGTCAGGTACTGCGGCTGAACCCATACGCCCTAGTAAGGTTCTGGCACTCCAGACAAGGTTTGTATTTGGCTCTTCATTCTCAAGGACTTCAATCAGGTAAGGCACCACGTCTGAACCACATTTGAGTAGAACCTTAAAATGGGAGGAATCAGAAATAGATGCTTCCAGATGTTCCCTGATTTTTTCTCTATCAGTACACAACTCTTGTGTCCGACCAATAGTCGTTATAAGTATTGGCAGAGCCAAGCTTAGTATGAAAGCCACAGAGAGATTTTTCCAGGTACGCCTAGGCATGAGTCTGCTCCCCAAAATCCTGACCTTTTAGACTGATCTACAATTATTCCCTGCTCACCCCCCCAACCTCTTCTCGCACCCCTCACACTCCCAAGCTGCTTCAGTGCCATCCCTGCCACCAAATAGCAGCCATCCGTCATATCTAAACTTCCCTCCAAATGACAAAATACTTGACCTAATGTAGTTTCAGCGATTTCATCTGTAAAATTGTTCTTTAAGAAACCATGCCAAAATGCTCTGGCCTATTTCTCCCTTATTCATCCATCTTTACTCTATCCCCGATAATCTTAACGAATCGGGCTACTTTCATAAAATTTAATGATTAGCTGGTAATAGATTACAGACAATTGATAGCAAGTATATCCAGCGATCGCTAAGGTGATTAACAGTAAAATTGTAATCTTATCGATTTTAACCGTGCCACTATCCCAAGGAATAGATTAGATTTCTCGAAAAAACAGACGCGGGAAAATTACCGATCGCACCGGAACTTTTCCCTATAGCGGTCAGCGATCAGCTATCGACTTAGAAACCGTTCGCTCTCTAAAAAAAACTCGCATTAACCTGATAGGAGATCAAATCTCCCTCGACAAAGAAACTGAGGCCGTAGCGACCCGGTGTTAAATTGAGAGACAGTCGGTCGCCGTATTCAACCGAACCGACGACGGTGGCGACACCCTTACTATCGAATCGTACTAACTCGGTGATCACGTTGGGGTCGGTGGCGAGTTCCAAACGAAGGTTACGCGAAGTCCTGAATTTGAGTCTGTCCACACTATCCCAAACGCCGCGACAATTAGTTTCCCCTAAATGACCGTCAACGCCGAAGCTTTTTCCCGTCCTCGCGGTTCCCAGATCGATCGCCCCGCCCCATTCCCGACTCAGATCGCGACGGGCATAAATCTCGCCGTCCATTCCAGTAATGATGTCTCTGTTCATAGTTTACCTCCAGGAATTTCTCTATCTCTACAGATCAAACCCACATTCCGCACCCTAAGTGTCACAACGTCTCAAAAGAGGAAGATGCCTGAGTCAAAATACTTATCTAGAGGAGTGAGTTGGCGGCAAGCTGCCACCAACTAAGCCGAAAATTTCAGGGTTCCCCCAGTCATTCTCAAT
>NZ_JADBVM010000111.1:0-4681 GCF_020244875.1 Microcystis sp. M44BS1 | reverse complement strand
TCAATTGTCTATCTTTTGGTATTAACCTGTTTGTGCCGTAAGTGTCTCCCTGTATGGATGTCAGCTATTTTTGAGACTAGGTACTCTCATCGAATTTTATTTTAAGTTAATTATTTGCATAACAATTCCCGAAGAGCCATATTTAATTCCTGATAACTGATAACTGATAACTGATAACTGACCGATCGAACTTGTCTCGACCGTACTTTTTTAACAGCAACCGCCCCCATTATAGTGCCAAGTGGACTCGGTGATGAGGATATCTTGGGGAGAGAAACAAGCTAAGTTGCTCGCAGTTTTATCACAGACGGCCACCGGCAATCCTTTGGCTAAAATATGCCCAGCACCATCATCAAAAATTGCCTCCGTACCAGTATAAATAGCAGTTTTGCCGGTAAAAATACAGGCCCCATCTTCGGGAATAGCTACTTTAAAAGCCACGGAATCCAAACTTTCTAAGAGGAGCGGCTCGGCTAAATTATAACTCTGACAGTCCAGTAAACGATAGGGACGACGGGCCCGAATTTCTACCTGACCAAAACCAGCAGCGATCAACTGTTGAATATAATCATCGTAGGTCAAGGCCCCCGATAGACACATAGCGCGTAAACGCTGATCTTCTTGCAAATGTTCGGGAATTGGACGAGGGGCGATCGGATCGCTCATCAGTAAACGTCCTCCCGGTTTTAAGACGCGAAAAGCTTCCCGTAAAGCTAACTGTAAATCGGCTGGTTTAAAGATATTAAAAAGACAATTCTGCGCCACTACATCGACGGAGGCATCCTCCACCGGCAATTCAAAGGCAGAACCATCTCTAATTTCCACAAAATCGAGACTAAACCAGGGATTTTCCAGCAGCGCTTCGCCGAGATTTCTTTGGGCTGCCCAACGCATTTCTGGCACTGGATCTACCGCAATAACTCCCCCCGGACGACGGGAAAAATAGGCGAATTGCAGTGCTTCTAAACCACCACCCACACCCACATACAAAACCCTAGGAGAATTGCCTAATTCATTGGCCTGCACCGTCGTGCCACAACCATAGTTCATCTCCTGCATAATGGCGGGGATTTTTAACCCCGGCAGTTGCAAAGGACTGCTTTGAACACAACATAGCCCCACTTCGGGAGTTTGGGCCACTTCGCTGTAAAATTTGGCAGTAGCTTCCAGATAAGTCATTTTCATCCTTTAAACTCCTTTTCTCTGATCAATTCAAGGACCGACTTCACATCCTCGCCCAACGCTATCGTAGCATTCCTACTGACCCATAAGCGGTTAAAATGCGTCTTAGCTTATCTTGATGCTCCGATATCTCGAAATACCGCAACGCCGAAACCTGCGGGATCACTTTCTAGTCTAGCCTATTTTCTATACACCTGATCGTGACTACCAATATCAATTAACAAGATGATAACTTCTCAATATTCTCCATCTTCCGAAAAACTAAAAATAATTCGACAATCGTAAGCCACAGTACAAGACCATAACCCTTCTAAATTACCACTTAACCTATGGGTTTTTAAAGACAGTGTAAATGGGTCTTCTGCCAGTTTTCTAAGTACATCGAAAATTTTAGGTTTTAACTGGGGATTTTTCTTGATTAGCTTTTTAAACGAACGCTTAAACCCATCACTCCATATTAGATCCATCGTTAATCCTCATTCAAATCAGCAATCAAATCTTCTGCGGTTCCCCTTCTGGCTGTTCCAGTAGCGATCGCCTCTTTCAATTCCTTAAAATTAGCTAAAATTTCTCTTTCTCTTGCTTTAGCTCTATATTGAGACAAAATCTCTAACAATGACTCTTGTTCATCCTCTGATAAATTCTCAAAAGATTTGATCATTTCTTGCAAAGTCATCATTTTACCTCTTAACTATTTTCCTTATATTTTAATTATTTTCAAAGATGATTTTATGGTAAATATCTGCGATTACTATCTTAATTACCAAAGAATTTAAATGAATTATCGTATCAGATTCATAAGCTCTAAACAACCAGCGATCTCGCATAGATCCGCTTTGCGGTGCGCCTTCTTTTTGAAAATGTTCAATATAACATTTTTCCTGCGAAATTAATAAATATTCCTGAAAAGTTGCAATAGTTCGATAAGCGGCAAACTTTTCTTCTCTGTCGTAACTTGCCGTTGCAGCAGACAAAACCTCAGTAATCAAAACAGGATTAATTAAAGTATCTTTGCGTCCTTCTTGATAAGTGAGAGGTTCAGGCATCACCATAATATCGGGATAAGTTGCCATTCGACGCTCAGGTATCCATAAACGCTGATCGGTGACAAAAACGGCATAGAGTTGATTCTTTAGGCCAGTATATAAAGCCACTAATAAATTACGGCTCATCTGAGTTCAGTATGCTAAAAGCAACATCCTAGTTGGTTAAGAAAGTATTAAATTTACTCTTAGGAAGATAAAATCAGCTATCAATTCAGCGTTTTGAGGCTTTATAATAATAGAGAGATCCATAAATTTTATAACAACTAAGTAGGGCTTGCTGAAAAAGTTTTTCGTGGGGGTAGGGTGTGGGGTTTTACGGATTTTGAGGGGGTCAGTTAAGTAATTTTCAGGGAAAAAGTCCCGGAATTTTACCCCCGATCACTCCAATGGTTGGCACTTTTTGAGGGAAAAAAAGTCTAAAAGTCTTATCCAACAAGGTTTTTAGATTTATTCAGCAACCCCTAAGTAGGAAACTATTATGATTTCCCTCAATCATCCTAAATCATCAGGGAGCATCTCATTTATGCAAGTGAGTAATTATACTTATCCCTAAAACTGGTTTCTAGCAAGGCTTTCAAAATAGCTTGACATAAAAACCTGATTTAGGGGTTACAAAGGTGAGATGCTCCCAATCATCACTACAGATTTTTGAAGAAATCCTAAATTTCCAGACTCATAAACCAGTTGAGATTAGCATAATAGACGACATGATTTTCGTGAGATTAGAAGTAAAGGATAAATCAGCTATTTGTCCGAGATCTGGTTGTGAGAGTCGTAAGCTAACTGGTTTAGTGAAGTGACTGCCTACTTTGAGCATCGATTAGTAATGGTTGTGTTGAAAGTCTCAACAATAAGCTCAAGGTAATAAAGCGATGTGGATATGGGTTTCGCAATTTTGAGATACGAGTTCTTCTATCCTGTAATAAATCTATCACTTTAGCCTAAAAAACTCGGATGAACCCGCAAATGAATATGAATAACGATAGACAACATCTCAAATTATTATCAATCTTCCACTATATTGTGGGAGGGATTCTTGCCTTTTTCTTTCTCTTTCCACTTATCCACTTTACTATTGGTCTACTCATCATTACCGAATCTATTTCAGTACATTCATCTGGGAATTTACCGCCTCAAGCGGCCGGATATTTTTTCGCCGTTGTTGGTGGCCTATTTTTCATATTAGGAGAAGTTTTTGCTATTGCTACCATTGTATCGGGGCGATTCCTCAAACGCCGCCAGAGATACTGGTTTTCCTTCGTTATGGCTTGCATCCTCTGCTTATTCACTCCCTTGGGGACAATCCTCGGAGTCTTCACGATTATTGTTCTCTCCCGCCAGTCCGTTAAGGAGCTATACGGGCTTCCTAATGCAGATTCTGCTAATTAGCATCTCCAAATGAGAGCAGCCCTCAATGAATAGGCTTAGTAGCGGCCGCCGTCACGCTCAATAAAAAAGCCACAAACTGGATACTTAAAATAATAAACGCTATCAACTGACCTAGCGATAATTGAACGGCGAGGACTAGGGAAGCGCCATACCAAAAAAGGAAGAGTACGATTAGGGTCAAAGGCAAGCGGAAAGAAAGAGGAAGGGGTTCTGAGCTACACTCGGCTACCAATCTGCTTCTTTTGAGAAGGTAATAGGTCCCACAGGCTAGGGCGGTTAGCCCAGTGGAAGCAAAGGCAAGTTGAGGACTATAAATAGCTATTAATAATAGCATGGCCAAGACTTTAGGGAGTGTGACAGCGACTTTGAGAAAGAGGTTCCTAGCCAGACCGTTGCCGACGATGGCGGCGGTGAGAGCGGCTAGGCCGATCTCCGAGGCACTGGCAATGAGAGTCGTCACTATCAAGAAAACACCCAATAGGTTGAGAATCTCGGGCGAGTTCTGGACGATGACCTTATCAATAATCACCTGAATGACTAAGGGGATAGACAACCAGAACAGAGTACCGAAGGCACTCAAAAAGAAGACGGTTATCGTTAAGAGCAGTTGAATGTTGACATCCTCTCTTGTTCGGGTGTGGGGTAAAATTGGTAAGAATAGGCTTTTTCCATGTCTCACATTCTAGAATATATGGTGTAAATGCGCTAATATTTAACAGTAAAGCCGTCGTAGAACGACGGGGTTTCAGACCCAAATTTTCGATGAATAATCCAGGCTAGACATACCATAAAATATTTGGCCACAAAAAAGCACCCCCTCGCGGGAGTGCCTTTTCGTTCAGACTAGGAATTAACCATTGATAGCGGGAGCAATCAGAGCTACAGGAGCCTGTTCACCACTAGCCAAGTCTAAGGGGAAGTTATGAGCATTGCGCTCGTGCATTACTTCCATACCGATACCAGCGCGGTTTAACACATCGGCCCAAGTACCGATTACACGACCTTGAGAATCGAGAATCGACTGGTTGAAGTTAAAACCATTGAGGTTAAACGCCATGGTGCTA
>NZ_JADBVM010000110.1:0-9446 GCF_020244875.1 Microcystis sp. M44BS1 | reverse complement strand
GTACAACCCGTGCCGATTTTACTTCTCCCAGAGAAGATAATAATTCTTCGAGATAATCTTTGGCAAACTGGTCATGAATAAATCTAGTCATAGGTTTATCTAACGTGATTTAATAACTTATCTCGCAATTGCTTAATGCGATCACGATATTTAGCCGCTGCCTCGAATTCTAGATTTTTCGCCGCTTCTTTCATTTGCGCTTCTAATTGTTGAATTAACTCGGGAATTTGTTCTAAAGAAAGTTCTTCTATATTCTCACAAACCTGCTCTAATTGTTGGGAATTTAGGCGACGAGAAATATCCAGAAAAGCCAAAATTGAATTACTCGACCTTTTAACAATCGGTTGCGGAATAATCCCATGTTTCTGATTATATTCCTCTTGAATAGCTCGCCGTCTCTTGGTTTCTTCGATCGCATTAATCATACTATCAGTGAGATTATCTCCGTAAAGAATTGCCTGACCGCGAATATGACGAGCAGCCCGGCCGATAGTTTGAATTAAAGAGCGGGTAGCCCTTAAAAATCCTTCCTTATCTGCGTCTAAAATCGCCACTAAAGACACTTCCGGCAGGTCTAAACCCTCGCGAAGCAAATTTACCCCGATCAGCACGTCAAAGACCCCTTCTCGCAGGTCTTGGATAATTTCAATCCGTTGAATTGATTGAATTTCTGAATGTAGATATCTAACTTTAATTCCCCTTTCTTGCAAGTATTCGGTTAAATCTTCGGCCATGCGTTTAGTTAAAGTGGTAATCAAAACCCTTTCATTTAAACGCACTCGCTCCTTAATTTCCCCTAATAAATCATCCACTTGTCCCTCGGTTGGTCGCACAAAAATCTCCGGGTCTAAAACTCCCGTCGGTCGGATAATTTGCTCAACAATGCGATTTTCTGACTGTTCTAATTCCCAATCTCCCGGAGTGGCCGAAACAAAAATACATTGATTAACTTTCTGCCAAAATTCCTCCGACTTCAAAGGACGATTATCGGCTGCACTCGGTAAACGAAACCCGTGATCGATCAAAACTTTTTTTCGTGATTGATCGCCATTATACATCCCGCGAATTTGCGGCACACTGACATGAGACTCATCCACAACTAATAACCAATCTTGGGGAAAATAATCCACCAAACATTCCGGCGGTTCCCCCGCTAACCTACCCGCTAAATGCCGCGAATAATTTTCCACGCCATTACAATAACCCACTTCCTGCAACATTTCTAAATCATAACGAGTCCGCTGATCCAACCGTTGCGCTTCCAGTAATTTGCCCGCTTTTTCTAACTCCAATAAACGCTTATCTAACTCGGTTTTAATATCCCGACAGGCTACCTCTAAACGTTCCTCCGGGGTAACAAAGTGACGGGCCGGATAAATACTAATTCGCTCTAATTTTTGCAAAACTTCCCCCGTCAGGGGATCGAGATAACGAATACTTTCAATCTCATCGCCAAAAAAATCAATTTTAATAACCCGATCCTCGTAAGCGGGAACAATTTCCAAAATATCGCCCTTCAGACGAAAACGGCCGCGAGTTAACTCCAAATCATTGCGATTGTACTGCACTGACACCAAGGCCCGTAATAATTGCCTTTGGTCGAACTCTTGACCAACTGTTAAGGAAATCGCCGCTTTTAGGTATTCCGCTGGCATTCCCAAACCATAAATACAACTAATCGAAGCGACGACGATCACATCCCTGCGTTCAAACAGCGAGCGCGTGGCCGAATGGCGCAGCATATCGATCTCATCATTAATCGAAGAACTCTTTTCGATGTAGGTATCGCTGACGGGAATATAAGCCTCCGGTTGATAATAGTCGTAATAGCTGATAAAGTATTCCACGGCGTTATTGGGGAAAAATTGCCGCAATTCGTTACATAATTGGGCAGCCAAGGTCTTATTATGGGCTAGGACAAGGGTAGGCCTGCCAATTTTCTCGATCACAGCGGCAATGGTGAAGGTTTTGCCGGTGCCAGTTGCCCCCAAGAGGGTTTGGAAACGATGCTGGTTTTGCAGGGAATCTACTAATTTATCGATCGCTGCCGGTTGATCCCCGGTGGGTTGAAAGGGTGCTTGTAGTTGAAAAGCGGTCATTAGCGGCTAGGTGTAGAGAACAGGCAAAATAAATTATCAATCAAATTACCAACACTGATAGGGTTTTGGGGAAAGAAAGATGTATCTTAATATTAGAGAGGATTTTAAAAAAAGATTAAAAGTCTTCGAGAATACCCTAAACTTAAATCTTATCGTTTCCCCGAAGCTATTAACGGAAAGGAGTATCAGGTTATGACGGTGGAAAATCTAGAAACGAACGGGACTCAAACCCCAGCAACTACAGAAGAAAAAACCAGCAGCTCACGCGGTAAAGCTACTACAGCTAAAACCGCCAAGGATAAAGAAGTGGTCGCTCTTTCGGTCAAAGGTAGTGCCGATAAGGAATCCAAGGGATTAAAACTCTATCAACCCGAAGACCGATTACCGGAAAATCGTCCCATCGGTACTAGCCATCTTCATTTTAAAGAAGATGAAATGTTACCCGGAGGCCGTCCCGTGGAAGTTAGCCATCTGAAAGTGGTTAGTACCTATTCTTCCGTCGGTAGCGCTCGTCCCGTGGTCTCCAGTGGTATGGAAGTTAGCAGCACTCTAGCGATCTCTGGCAATCGTCCGATCGCTCTCAGTCATCTGCACATTAGCGAAACTTATACAGTCATGGGGAATCGTCCCGTTGCTTCCAATGAAATCGATGATCCCGAAACTTTAATGGGATTTTTGGATTAATTGTTTTGTTGATCAAGATGGATTTTTTCCCTGTCCCGGACAGGGAATTTATTTTTTCTAGCCCACCGTTTTTAATCCCGATGCTGTTTAAGCAAAAATTTTTCTTAATTGTCTCGTTTCTAATAGTGGTTTTCTGCGGTTTCGGATTATTAAATTTTACCTACGATGCTTCAGTTTCAGCGCAGCAGCAATATTATCAGATTCGATCGCTTCATAGTCGCGATGGTATCGGTAAATTTTATCTAGGACGGGAAATCGCTCAAGTCATGGGACACCAAGAAATGTTATGGTTAGAACGTCCTAGTCGCCGTTTCACAGAAAAACCCGATGATCTGATCACGGCACTAGATTTAAAACCCACAGATCTAGTGGCAGATATCGGCGCAGGTACAGGTTATTTTAGTTTTCCTATGGCGAATTTAGTAGAACAAGTTTTCGCTGTCGATGTGCAACCAGAAATGTTAGGGGCAATTGATTTTTTAGCCGAGGAAAACCAAGTTAAGAATGTCACCACAATTCTCGGGACAGAAACCGATCCCAAATTGCCTATAAATGCGATCGATTTAGCTTTAATGGTCGATGCTTATCACGAGTTTTCCTCTCCCCGCGAGATGATGGAGAATCTGGTCAAATCCTTAAAACCCGATGGTAGGGTGGTATTAGTAGAATACCGTCGAGAAAATCCCCTGATTCCCATCAAAGCCCTTCATAAAATGACCCGCAGACAGGTAGAAAAAGAAATGGCCGCTGTTGGTTTAGTGCCAGAAGAAATTATCGAGACTTTGCCCCAACAACATTTAATTATTTTTCAGAAAACAAATTCAAATTAGCAAGTTAACCCAAGCTAATCCACGGGACTGTCCTTTTGGATTAATACCTCACCAGCGATTAAACGTTGGGCTGCCGACAGTAAAACATCCTCAATATAGGGCTTGACAAAATAACCTTTTGCCCCTTTAGCAGCGGCGAGATGCTGCATTTTTTGCGACCCTCGCGAGGTAATCATCGCTACTGGTATCCCCTGAAGTTGTTCATCCTCTTGCAGACGAGAGAGCAATTCTAACCCATTCAGGCGAGGCATTTCCAGATCGCAGAGAATCAGATCACAAGCTAATCCAGCCCGTAATTTTTCCCATGCTTCTAAACCGTCTCGGGCCTTTTCAATGCGATAACCAGCTTTAACCAAAGAAATCGCTAACATTTCCCGCGCCGTTACCGAATCATCGACAATCAAGACCCGAGGAGTCGATTGTGCAAAGAAATTAGCGGGATTACTGTCAATAATCGTTGTATCCGTGGATAAAGACCGATTAGAAGTCGCTTTAATACTATTAGCTAGTAACACTTCCCCCGCAATCATTCTTTCAGCCGCCGAGAGTAAATCTCTTTCCGTGTAGGGCTTGGTAAAATAACCACTAGCTCCTAATGTCGCCGCCACCTGACGATGACGTTCCGCTCCTCGGGAAGTCAATAAAGCCACGGGAATCGACGCTAATCGGGGGTCTTTTCGCAAATTATAGAGTAATTCTAGGCCATTCATGCGGGGCATCTCGATATCGCAGAAAACGATATCACAGGGCAAACCGCCGCGTAATTTTTCCCAAGCTTCTTGACCATCCCGGGCCTGTTCCACACGATAACCGGCTTTACTAAAGCTTGAAGAGAGCAATTCCAGGACAGTAATCGAATCATCGACAATCAGAACCATAGCCTCCGATTTTTGGCTAGTTTCCACCGCTACGGGAGGGACAGGTTGGCGCCAAAGACCACCGTTATCGGTACGCAGACGACCCCTGGCGATGTCAATTAACTCTAACACATCGCCGATCGGCATCACCGTACCATCCCCCAAAACCGTCGCCCCAGCAATCCCAGCCGTTTTCGGAATCGGTCCTTCGATCTGTTTGATGACGATTTCCAGTTCACCGATCACTTGATCCACCTGTACTGCGAGGAGATTATTACCACCGCGCAGGATCACGATCGAAAAAGAGTCTTCCTCCTGTTTGCTAGTATAAAAACTACCGCGACTTAGTTGCCGATTGTAGGAAAGCAATTCGCTCAAGGGTTGGAAGGGTAGTAAAGTATTTTGCCAGAAAACGCAGCGCCGTCCCTCCCGATCGATTTGCATCTCGCTGGCCCGGAAATCCTTCATATCTTCCACTCCGTCCATGGAGAAACCGATGCGGGCATGATTACTAACACAACAGAGGGCCTTACAGATAGTCAGGGTTAGGGGTAAACGGAGCGTAAAAGTGCTTCCTTTGCCCAGTACCGAGTCAATAGTAACGGTCCCGCGCACATCGATTAAACTGGTCCGCACCACATCTAAACCCACCCCACGACCGGAAAAATCATCGGCCTGATCTTTGGTACTAAAACCGGGGTGAAAGAGGAGTTCATAGACTTCTTGGGGACTGAGGTGTTCAGCTTCCTGAGAGCCGATCAGGCCTTTTTCGATCGCCTTGCCTTTCACCTGATCAGCATCAATACCGGCCCCATCATCACTAACGGTGATCACGGTTTGATTACCCTGTAGGAATGCCCCCACAGAGATGGTACCGAGGGCGGGTTTCCCTTTGGCCAGGCGTTCTTGGGGTGATTCAATGCCGTGGGTGATCGCATTGTTGACCAAATGGGTCATGGGACTATTCAGATGTTCGAGGATCATCTTATCGATGAGAACATCACCCCCTTCCACTTTTAATTTGGCTTGTTTATCGAGTTTCAGGGAAATATCGCGAATTGCCCGGGGTAGGCGATCGGCAGTTTGACTAAAGGGAACCATGCGCGATTTGGTCATCCCTTCCTGTAGTTGAGTGGTGGCCTGTCGCAGACTGTGCGTCACCTGATCGGTTTCATCGACGACAAATTGAAGATCAGAGGCCGATTCTCGCACTCGTACGATCAATTCGATCATCTCTTGGGATAATAAATGGAAATCGGTAAAACGGTCGATCTCTAGGGCATCTAGTTGACCAGCCATGGCCGAATCCCCCTGATTTTCTCCCTGAACTCTACCGTAACCGATGGCACCACCGTAATTGCGACTAGCCAGTAAAGCCCCTTCTAGGAGGCTTCTTTCATAGAGATCCTGCATCCGAATGCCCACATCCCCCAGATGTTGGACGCAGGTTAGCAAATTATCTAAAAAGAGACGCAGGCGATCCTGTTCCTCTTCCAGGCGATTGCGTTTAACCACCAGTTCCCCGATCAGATTGCTGAGGTTATCCAATTGTTTGATCGGCACCCGCATCGTCTGTTCAAAAGCTTTACTGACAAGGGGACGCAGGTTTTTTGACCCGACTGGTGAACTGACACTGGCCGCCGGATTTGCTGCCATCACCTGATTGGTTTCTTCGAGGAGTTTTTCTAAATCCTTGAATTCATCCTCTAGGAGGCTTTCTGGCGCAATTTCCAGTGATTCTAACCCTGTCAGAGGTTCCACCGCCGCCACCAGGTCCACTGCTGGGGATTCCCAGAGAAGGACCCCTAGGGATTCAAAGATGTCTGGTAGTGGCGGTTGCGCCGGTGGCGTGGGTTTTTCCAGAAAAGCTTCTAAGTCTTCGAGGCTGTCGTAAAAATTAGGGTGGCTGATGGCTATAATTGCTTCTGAGTCTGCATCTGCTGCATCTTCTAGCAGCAGAGATGCGAGATCATCCCCATCTTCCAGTTCCGCCTTGGCAGCCGGCTCACGGGTAGAATAAAGATTATTAGTCGGGGCATCTTTCCAATTGATGCTATCGCCAAACAGTTCCTCTAATTCCCTTTCCGAGGTCAAGGAAGACGGGGTTTGGCTAAGAGAGTCCCCAGATCTGGCTGCTGGAGAGGGACTCTGCTCCAATAAAAAGCTGAGTTCGTCTAGAGCCTCATTACCGTCGGCGTCTTTGTCTTCTAAACTCTCTAACAACTGTTCGATATCTTCGTTAAAGAGATGATCCGAGTCGGGTTTCATCATGATTTGCTTCCTGCCAAGTCTTCCTTTTTGGTTAACCAATACGGTCTCTCTAGCTTCAGATTACCCAGAATTTTACTCGATAACTCTATCCTTTAGCAATTTTTTTATGGCTAATCAAACTCTTGGACTCGATCAACAATTTTACTCCTATTATCAATCTATCTGTCTGCGAGAATCTCCGATTTTAGCTCAATTACGTCAAGAAACTGCCTCTCAACCCCTGGCAGTCATGCAGATTGCCCCCGAACAAGGTCAGTTTCTGGCTTTTTTGGTACAGGTGATCGGGGCGAAAAAAGCCCTAGAAATAGGGGTTTTTACTGGTTATAGTTCTCTAGTGGTGGCCTTAGCTTTACCCCCAGAAGGCAAGCTCATCGCCTGTGATCTGAGCGAAGAATATACCAGTATAGCCCGTCGTTATTGGCAGCAGGCCGGTGTCGCTGATAAAATCGATTTAAGAATTGCTCCGGCCCTGGAGACTTTAGATCAATTAATCGCCGGGGGAGAAGGTAATAGTTTTGATTTTGTCTTTATCGATGCCGATAAAAGTAATTATGATCCCTACTACGAACGGGCTTTACAATTGGTCAGAAAGGGCGGAATTATCGCTATCGATAATGTTTTTTGGTCGGGACGGGTAGCGGCGGCCGATAGCACCGATAATCGCACCAAAATTATCCGTTCCCTTAATGCCAAAATTCAGCAGGATGAACGGGTAAATATCAGTATTATTCCCATTGGTGATGGTTTGACCCTGGCCATGAAAAAGTGAAGAAGTTAAGGGGGATTAGAAAAGCTTTTGCTCTTCACAATTAGGGTTGATTTTTGTTGTCTAAATCTAGTCACCAGTTCCAAACCAGCCACGGCAACGCTACATCCCTTAATATCCTTAACGACAGCACTAAGTTATCAGTTCCACGGAGAGGGTGGGATTTGAACCCACGTTAGGTGTGACCCTAAAGCAGATTTCGAGTCTGCCGCATTCAACCACTCTGCCACCTCTCCACAGGGTTTGAGTCTGGATTATTATTTTAACAGATTACTTGCCCTAGGATTGATTTTTTTTATGAATCAAGCTCCTTTTCTTCCAGTTAACCATCCCCGGCCTAACTTTCTCCACTGGTTAGGGAGTCTCTGGAAATTTTCCCGTCCCCATACGATTATCGGCACTTCTTTAAGTGTTTTAAGTCTGTATTTAATTGCTTTAGGCAATATTAGCGATTTTTTTAGCCATTGGTCGGTTTTATTGCTCACTTGGACTGCTTGTCTTGCGGGTAATGTCTATATCGTCGGTTTAAATCAGTTGGAAGACATCGACATCGATAAAATCAATAAACCCCATCTTCCCCTAGCCAAGGGCGAATTTTCTCGGTTGACAGGGGGGTTAATCGTGGGGTTAAGCGGTATTTTAGCAATTATACTGGCTTTTATCGGTGGTTTTTGGCTGTTAATCACCGTGGGGATTAGTTTACTTATCGGCACTGCCTATTCCTTGCCACCAGTGCGTTTAAAACGCTTTCCCCTCTGGTCCGCCTTCTGTATTTTTACCGTCCGGGGTGTCATCGTTAATTTAGGTCTTTTTCGCCACTACAACACAGTTATTAATCAAAATCAGTCTATCTATCCCTCGGTCTGGGTTTTAACAGCTTTTGTTCTCGTTTTCACCGTTGCGATCGCTATTTTCAAGGATGTTCCTGACCTAGAAGGCGATCGCATTTACCAAATTACCACTTTTACCCTGCTGCTCGGCCCAGAAAAAATCTTAACAATTTCCCTATTGACAATTTCTCTGTGTTATGCAGCTATGATTGTCGTCGCTCTCTTGGGGATAACGGGAATTAATTCTTCTCTGGCCATTGTCGCCCATCTGCTCCTACTTGTTCTTCTTTGGTGGCGTAGTCGCAGAGTAAATTTAGAAGATAAAAGCGAAATCAGCCAATTCTACCAATTTATTTGGAAATTATTCTTCCTGGAATACCTGATATTTCCCCTTGCTTGTTTAATATGAAAACATCTCCTTTTTTAGCGGCCATTCCCTTACTTTTGCTAGGTGGTACAAGCGCACCTAGTCAAGAAACTATCAATCCGCAATTATTAACCGGCAACCTTCGTTTAACCCTGAAAAATGGTGTTTGGAAACTGTGGCAAGATCAACCCGTTTATCCAAAGATGGATGGAATGGAGACGCAGCTAGTAACTGGAATGCACGGGCCAGAGGTGCGGCAGGTTTAGCTAGTTTAGCGATTCTCAGGGAAGATTTACCAGCCGATTCTCTCTATTCTCCCTCGGCACAGGTGGAAATGGCCAAACGTCACATCGAACGCTATTTTACCACAGCTATCGGCGATCGAGGATTTGGCACGGAAGGAGATTTATACACCACCGAACCCATGGTTATTTCTGTTTTTCCTTTTTTGCAAGGGTATCGAAATAGTCTCGGATTAGACTTAGTAACTGGTTCTTCGGCAGCCCAATTGATCCCCCATTATTTAACCAGAATTGTCCCTAAAAATGGTCAATTATTGATTGCTGCTTATGGCAGACATCAGATGTTTGTAGGAGTATCTTTATGGTTCTTCCGAACTTACAATGTAGAAAATTCCCCAAGCTCCCTCTCTGTCCAGCAATGCTCTAAAGTTGATAAATATCAATCTAACAAAAACTCAAAGCTTTACTATACAAGCTTTACAAGCATAAGTTGTTAATAG
>NZ_JADBVM010000011.1:0-4998 GCF_020244875.1 Microcystis sp. M44BS1 | reverse complement strand
GGTGGTCGAGGGAATCAACAATAAACTTAAACTAATAAAACGGAGAGGCTATGGCTTGAGAAACTTTCGGAATTTTTGGGTTAGAAGTATGTTATCTTGGCATCTTGTCTGTTGATTTAGCATAAAGAGTAACGAAGAGCCAAATTTTCACCCCCACAGATGAAAGAGGTTTCCTTCCCTACACCCCACACCCGACACCCCACACCCCACCTGCCCCCCCGATGTCGGGGGGGTTGGGGGGGCCACACCCTACACCCCACACCCGACACCCCACACCCCACACCCGACACCCTCTTTCAAACCGAAGACCCCTGAACGGAAATTCAAACTGGACAAAACTATGCTAGGGGCTGGGGTCTGCAAGTGTGGCACACTAGAGAGTATAACTGAATTGACGGTAAGCCCTTGACTAATCAAATTACCCCTTTCGACCCCCTTCACAACCACGACGAGACGGGCCATGACCACGAGTCAAAAGGGACTCCCCACGTCCATAGCGAAGCTTCCCTGAAGCAAATTATTAACCGTCTCTCGCGGATCGAAGGACACATTCGCGGCATCAAGACGATGGTATCGGAAAATCGTCCCTGTCCCGAAGTTTTGATGCAAATTGCCGCTATTCGCGGGGCGATTGATCGCGTTGCCAGAATTATTCTCGACGAACATCTGAGCGAATGTATTGCCCGGGCTGCCCAGGAAGGTAGTATCGAGACAGAAATTGAAGAATTAAAGGCCGCCTTGGATCGCTTTTTACCCTAGATTGTGCTATAATGAGAAGTTGGCATTTTTTAGGCAGAGAGCAATTACAGGAGGTGAATTAGGTTAATGACCCAAGTGGTAGTTGGTCAGAACGAGGCGATCGAATCAGCCCTGCGTCGTTTTAAGCGACAGGTAGCGAAAGCGGGAATTTATGCGGATATCAAAAAGCATCAATTTTTTGAAACCCCTCAAGAAAAGAGAAAGCGTAAAGCAGTAGCCCGGAGACGACAAAGAACCCGTCGTCGTTAAAATTAGCCAAGTCAGAAGCCGCTCGCAAGCTTCTGGCTTGCTTTTATTTTAACCTCTGTTTTGGGGTTTGGGAAGCGGGAAGTGGGGAGTGGGAAGTGGGGAGAAAAAAGCTGTTAAGATAAAGTTTAGTCCTCGATCGAGTTCTAGTGTTTTCATGGTTTTACAACTGCGCGTCTATGTTCCCGAACATCCTCTGGTTAAGCATTGGTTAGCGATCGCACGCGATCAAAATACCCCCTCGGTACTGTTTAAAACAGCGATGACGGAACTAGGCCGCTGGTTAACCTACGAAGCGGCGCGGCAATGGTTGCCGACCCTGGAAACTAGCGTTAAAACCCCTCTAGCGGAATGTCCGGCTACTTTTATCGATCCTAGCGTACCGATGGCCGTAGTCCCGATTTTACGGGCAGGATTAGCCCTGTTGGAAGGAGCCCAAAGCCTTTTACCCCTAGCTAGTACCTATCACCTCGGTTTAGCCAGAAATGAGGAAACCCTAGAGGCGAGTTGTTATTTAAATAAATTACCGGCCAGTTTTGATCCGGCCACAAGAGTCTTAATTCTTGAACCGATGTTAGCCACGGGGGGATCAATTTCAACGGCAATGGCAGAAATTACCAGCAGAGGCGTTGATCCTGCCCTGATTCGCCTGATTTCCGTGGTGGCTGCCCCGCCGGCTTTACAGAAATTGAGTCAAAATTATCCCAGCTTGAACATCTATACGGCTATTATCGATGAAGGATTAAATAGCCGCGGTTACATCGTGCCGGGATTGGGCGATGCCGGCGATCGAGCTTTTGGAACCTATTAGGAGAAAAGGGGATTATGAGTCAGCGAGATGGGTTTACGGGCGGTTTTTTAGCCGGTGCGATTGTCGGTGGTTTAGTGGGCGGTGTTTTGGGGACAGTGTTGGCTAATCGCAGCCGTCGCGGTTTAGGAGATGGGGATAATCAAGCTTTTTTAGAGGAGATCCGCAATGGGCGCTTGACTCCAGAGGAAGGCATGGAAATGGCCCGCCGCAGTTTAGAAGATAAAATTGCCCAGTTAAATCTAGCGATCGATGATGTGCGTCAACAGTTAGGATCGGTACAGGAAAACGGCAGCGATCATTAAATAGGGCTGGCCGAATAAATCTAAAAACCTCTTCCCTAATTTCCTTGGCTGTAGCTTGGATTACTGTTGCTTGTGTAGTCACGATTTTTGATCATTCTACGGCCAATCCTAACATAATTCAGGACTGAGATGCTACCCATCAAAAAACCTCCCCCAAAAAAAGAGAGAGGAAACCCGCACCTCCTCTCCTCTTCCAGAAAACGGGTTTCTCAAAGAAACCCGTTTTCTTAAGTGTCGCTGCCGCCCCCAGTAAGCCTAACAGCACTCCCTAGCATTAAACCGCCCAGGGTGATAAAACCAAGAAGGCTAGAGGGTTCGGGGACGCTGACTGCTGGAGTCGGAACTGTCAGTACGGTTGAGATTCCATAGAACTGGTATACTTCAGAACCTGACTTAACGGATTCGTTGATCCACCCTGACCCCAGGAAAGCGCCCGCAACACCGACGATAGCGACATTAGACCCGATCGCCCCTCCACAGCACCCGACCGTACCATCATCCGAGGTTCCAGACCATACGAAAGTAACACCTACGGATTCTTGGGGAGTGCGATCAATGCCGGTTAATATGCTGCCATCCCAGAGATCGGCATTATTGTTGGCAACCCGGTTGCCATCTATGAGATAGATCGGAACACCCGTACTCGATGGATTAGTACCTGTATTATCACGGGCAGCGACTGAATCCGTAGAACCGATCACCTTCCATTCGATCGTATTAGGGTTAAATCCTGACGCATTTAAAGCCACATCGAGAGCCGTATCAATCCCTGGGGTTCCTCCTCTGGCATCATTGGTAACAAATTTATTGTAGTCGTCGATGTTGGTGCTTGTTGCATCCCGTGTGCCGTCAGTAACAAACACCAAACGATACTGATCGCCTGGATTCAAGCCGGGGGGTACGACCACCAAAGCAGCTTGTGCCGCACTAGCCGTTACCAGAGTCGCAAGGGCAACTCCAGAAACAATTCCGAGTTGTTTTATTTTCATGAAAAGAAAAGGGTTAATGGTAAATGATTTGAGTGCGTGACATTTAGATTTGGGTTAAGCGATAGGGCAACCCAAAACAATGACAAGCGAATGCTCAAAGACAAAATACACACTTCCCCCCCCCCGCATTGTATCAAAAGCTACAATTTAATAAATATTTACATTCCTTTCCCCCAGGGCTTGCGCCTCTTGTATATTGGAGAAGTGGTAGGGTGTCAGCCTTTTCTTCGAGAGGATTTGCCCCTCACCGGAACCCCAAGAGAGCCATCTGATCACTGATAAACTGTTGACTATCTAAATTACTCGTTAAGACTGCATTAGAGGTAAATATTTCATGAGCCAAACGATCACACCTTCTTCCTTAAAAGCTAGTTTAGCCCCCAATCCCACTAGAGCAGCAACGGTGGACGATGGGGGAAATGTGCTAGGGGAATTTCTGCAAGAAACTCTGGCCATGACTAAACGTCTGTTCATCCAATTACAACGTCGTCCTTCAACCCTAATCGCGGGGGTAATTCAGCCATTTATGTGGCTGATTTTATTTGGGGCATTGTTTTATAATGCCCCCCAGGGTCTATTCGGCAACGATCTCAGTTATGCTAAATTTCTCGCCCCCGGGGTGATTGTCTTTACCGCTTTTTCTGGGGCTTTAAATGCCGGTTTGCCGGTAATGTTCGATCGAGAATTTGGCTTTCTTAACCGTCTCTTGGTAGCACCTTTAACCACTCGTTACTCGATCGTGGCCGCTTCTACCATCTATATTATCGCCCTCAGTTTCATCCAAACCGCCTCGATCGTGGCCGCTAGTGCCTTTTTAGGGGCCGGATTGCCTAGTTTAGCCGGATTAGGTGCGATCGCTTTGATTGTTTTCCTAATAGTTTTGGGTATGACTGCCTTAAGTCTCAGTTTAACCTTTGCTCTCCCCGGACATATCGAATTAATCGCCGTCATTTTTGTCACCAATTTACCGCTTTTATTTGCCAGTACCGCCCTCGCTCCCTTAAACTTTATGGCAGATTGGTTAAAAGTAATCGCTAGTCTCAACCCTCTCACCTATGCGATCGAACCGATCCGTTATATTTATTTCAATCAGCACTGGTCTTTTGATAGCATAGTCTTACAAACCCCTTGGCTTGACCTCAATTTCTTGACAGTTTTAGCCCTGCTCTTAGCTTTTGATCTGCTAATCCTTTTAGCAATTCAGCCCTTACTTCGTCGTCGTTTTGCTTAAATCAGTTATCAGTTATCAGTTATCAGTTCACTGAAAAGCCTGTAACTTTCTCAAAACCAAAAACTAGATAATTTTCTGAGGAGTTAGTTAGATTATGAATACTCAAAAAATGTTGATCAAATCGTCTTTATTTCTAGCTACTATTTTATTAGTCGGGGCTGGTTTTAATCGGCAAGTGTTAGCTCAAAGCTTGAACCCCAGTCAGCCGGATTATCAAAAAAATGAACGTAGTTCCGATGGCAGGGATGCTCTCGGTGGTTTTAATCCTCTAGACTTGATTCATAATAGTAATTTTCGCCGTAGCCGGGACGGATCGGAGTTTCAGGAAGATACTCGCAATAATATCAACGAAGCGGCCGAGGAGTTTAAACGCAAGCAAAGAGAACAAATAGAAAATCTGCAAAATTCTGCCCCAGAAACCAAATAAAACCCCTTTTTTGAGTAGTTAGACACAATTAATCGCACATAGGTAGGTATTGAAAACTTTCAGATGCCCCCCTTATTAGGGGTAGATCCCCCCGCCTATCGGCACCCCCCTTATCAAGGGTAGATCCCCCCGCCTATCGGCACCCCCCTTATCAAGGGTAGATCCCCCCGCCTATCGGCACCCCCCTTATCAAGGGGGGCAGGGGGGATCGAACCTAAAATCCATTTTTAATT
>NZ_JADBVM010000109.1:0-8238 GCF_020244875.1 Microcystis sp. M44BS1 | reverse complement strand
CCATGACCGAGATATTAACGCTAGTAAAAATATTTTGGCCGCAGGGCTTGCGGTGTCAGTCTGTAGAGCGACCATAAGACCAGAACAGAGTAAATCTGTTAAGGCAGGTGCGAAAAATCCTTCGGGAAAGAAGCAGAAACCTAAATCGTGAGGTTTGGGAATCACCGTCCGTTTACGGCGGTGAGGATGTCAATTACCTATTTTCTCATGCTATATATTTTCTTATGCTAGATCGTTCATATTCTTGGGCTAATGAGACTACTAAGATAGCAATAATTGGCATGGGATGTTATTACCCTGGAGCCAATGATTTGCAAAAACTTTGGGAGAATATCCTAGCAAGAAGACAGCAATTTCGAGAAACACCTGATGCAAGATTGCCCTTAGTTGACTATTACGATATTGACCGTAAAACTCCCGATAAAACCTATGGCAATCAGATGGCAGTCATAGACGGGTTTAGGTTTAATTGGGCGAAGAGAAGAATTCCTAAAAAAGCATTTGAGACAACAGATATTACCCATTGGTTAGCACTTGAAGTGGCGATAAAAGCCTTTGAAGATGCTGGCTATACGCGAGAAAATATTCCTACTGACAAGACTGGAGTCGTTTTAGGCAATACCTTAACGGGCGAGCAAAGTCGTTCTCTATCTATGCGAATGCGCTGGCCGTTTGTGCGCCGAAGTTTGCGGGAGTCCGCTCGGATAAAAGGTCTTCTCCCAGAAAGCTTAGGAGTTTTGGAAGAGCTAATGGAAAAGCTCTATAAATCTGTATTTCCCAACATTAATGAAGATAGCCTAGCTGGTAACTTGTCTAATACTATTGCTGGGAGAATTTGTAACTTTTTCAACTTAGATGGAGGCGGTTATACCGTTGATGGTGCTTGTTCATCCTCTCTCATTGCCGTCATAACAGCTTGTACCCATCTAGCTAACCAACAATGGGATATAGCTTTAGCAGGAGGCGTGGATATCAGTTTAGATCCCTTTGAATTGGTTGGTTTTGCCAAAGCAGAAGCACTAACCGCCAATGAGATGAGAGTATATGATCGCCAGGCCAGTGGATTTATCCCTGGAGAAGGCAGTGGTTTTGTTGTCCTCAAACGTTTAGAAGAAGCTAGAGCGGCTGGAGATTATATTTATGGGATTATTGAAGGATGGGGGATTTCCTCTGATGGCAAAGGCGGTCTGACAGCACCTTCCCAAATTGGTCAAGCCAAAGCACTGCGTCGTGCCTACGAACAAGCAAGCTATAGCAGCCACGCACTAGATTTTATTGAAGGACATGGAACGGGAACTCCTTTAGGCGATCGCACAGAATTAGAAGGAATTGCCCTAGCGCTTGCGGCTGATGGAGAAATCGCGCCCCGTTCTGTTGGCGTTACCTCTTTTAAATCCATTGTCGGTCATACTAAAGCGGCCGCAGGAATAGGCGGTTTAATTAAGGCAGTCATGGGAGTTAATCAACGGGTGATCCCTCCCACTGCTGGTTGCAGGGAACTTAACCCCGTATTTGAAACCACCGCTCAAGCCATTTATCCTGTCATCAGTGGAGCAGTTCGTCCCACCAGCGATATTTTGCGGGCTGGAGTCTCAGCGATGGGATTTGGCGGGATTAATGCCCATGTAACCCTGACTTCTGGCGATCCTCCCTCGGTTTATTTAAAATCTTCCCTTAATGAACGGGCCTTATTAGTTTCTCAGCAAGAAACAGAGCTATTTGTGCTAAATGCTGGCTCGATCGAGGCTTTAATCGAACAAATTGAAGAGTTATATCCCATTGCACAAAAAATGAGTCTGGCAGAAATGGCCGACTTAGCCGTTCATTTAACTCAACAACTGCAACCCTCCCAACCGATTCGCGCCGCAGTGATCGCTGAAACTCCCAAACGTTTAGGAGAACAACTGCAAAAATTACAACAAATCCTCAAGGAGCAGCCACCGAGTCCAGGGGAGGTGAGGACATCTGTGCCAAAAGACTTATGGCTCGGTAATCAGGTTAAGCGCAACCGTGTCGCCTTTCTGTTTCCTGGTCAAGGATCGCAAGCTTTAAACATGGCTCGAACTTTGGTGGAACGCCATAGTTGGGCGCAAGAATTTCTGGCCCAAGCGGATCGATGGCTGCAGGAGCAACAACTTGACCCCATCAGTCCCTATATTTACCATGACCTAGAACGAGCCAAAGATCAGCAACAAATCCAACAGTGGTTAAAAGCGTTAACGGCTGCTCCCATTGCCTCTGCTGCGATTTGCTTGACTTCGCTACTCTGGCAACGTTATCTTGCTCGCTTAGGCATTAACCCTGTTGCCGTTGGTGGTCATAGTTTAGGAGAATTAACCGCTTTTCAGGCTGCTGGAGCTTATGACGAGAAGACTCTCCTGTGTTTTGCGGCCATCCGAGGAAAGGCAACCTCGACATCAGGACAACCGCCTGGAACCATGGCCAGCTTAGGATGCGATCGCTTAACTGCTGAAAGCTTATTAGAAGGAATTCCCAGTTATGTAGTCGTTGCCAATATTAACAGTCCCAGTCAAACGGTCATTTCTGGAGAGCTAGAGGGGATTACCGAGGCGATCAGTCGGGCTGAGAGGAAAAATATCCTAACTCGTCAATTACCCGTGTCCAACGCCTTCCATTCGCGGCTGATGTTGCCATCAGCGAAGGTACTCAGGGATAGCGCTCTCATTCCTCAACAATTGGTCTCACCGTCAGTATCGCTGTTTTCCAGTGTTAACGGCCAACAATTACAAGCAAGATTAGAGCTGCGAAACCATTTTGCTGATCAAATTGTCGCCCAAGTTGACTTTATTTCTCTGGTTAAGGCGATGACATCGTCATCTGACTTGATGATTGAAGTGGGGCCGGGTAAGATACTTTCTGACTTGGTAAAAGCGAATACGACAGCTGACGCTCCTTTCTGTCTTCCCTTGGAGTCAAAAGCTGGACGTGATCGCGACCTCAACACTGTTTTAGGTAGTTATTTTGTCCTCGGTGGTGACGTTCATTGGCAAGAAGTTTATGAAAATCGTCTGATCCGGCCTTTTGTTGCTCCACAGGAACAGGTATTTATTCAAAACCTCTGCGAAAGACCGTTTCAGGTGTCTGAAGAAGAGATCTCTGCCATCGCTGATAATCAGCACCTAGTCGATTTAAAATCATTGTTACTGACTAATAAGTTTCAAGAATCTGAAGATTTCAGCACTAAGATTGATTCTTTAAAGATTTTTCCAAGTATCGATGATAATGCCGACAAAGGCATTGCTCAACAAATTCCCGTCAATAGCCAACCACTATCTTTATCGCTGGAAGCAATTCTTATCGATTTAGTGGTTCAGCAAACCGAATATCCACGAGACAGTATTACTTTAGATGCCAAATTACTTGACGATCTCAATTTAGACTCGATCAAAGGAGCAGAATTAGTGGCCGCTATGGCTTCTCAATGTGGTGTAGCTGGTCAAATTGATCCGTCCAGTCTAGCTAATGCTAGTTTACAAGAAATCCTAGAAGTTTTCCGTCCTTTAATTGGAGAACAGACCAACAATAATTATAGTAACAACAGGCAACAATTACCGAAAACAGAGATCAAGCAAAATTCGCCACAGTTGACAACGAGTAAGGCGAGTACAGCCCTAACCAACCAGCCAGTGAGTTTATCTCAGGTAAATAAAACCAAGCTCCCTCTAGGAGATTTAAATCCTTGGGTTCGCAATTTTGTAATTGAATATGTGATAGAAGAAATTCCTGCTTCAACCAATCATAATGTTATCAGTCAGACAAGAGAAACCGAGGAGAATCAGGAATTAGAAACGGCTAATCTGTTCTGTGAGGATAACTGGGAAACGGCGAAGGTGGTGATTGTTTGCGAAGTCGAAGAAACTGATGTCGCCCAGGCTCTTAGTCAAGTTCTGCAAACGAAAGGATCTCAAGTTCAAATTGTTAATTTCAGTGCAATGAGTCATGAGGTTGTTCAGGCAAAGAGTGACTTTTCTCTCAGGCAAAATGTAAAAATTAGTCACTTTATTGCCATTTTTCCTCGCCATCCTCAAGAAAATCTTTCTATAGAAAACCGTCTCCAAAAAGCAATGGCTAGACTACAATCTGTAGCAACACCTCCTCTAGCTTCTCAGGATCAACGTCAATACACCAGCGTCAGTTATGTTCAGTTTGGCGGAGGCTATTTTGGCAAAAGAGGGCAGAATCCTCAAGCCGTAATTTTCAACCAAGATCGTCAGAATCGTAAAAAAGTAAGAACCGGGAGCCAACCTCTCGAGCAAAGCTGTAGTGTCGGTTTTGCCGCCAGCCTCCATTTAGAACGCGCCGATCTCAAAGTGCGGGTGATTGATTTATCATTAAAGCTTTCTGTGTCTGCGATCGCTCAACGCATTATCGAGGAAATCTCTCGACCGCAAGCCTATCTTCTCGTCGGTTATGATGAACAACTCTGCCGACGAATTCCGCGACCGCAAGTTCAAGACCGAGCCAGCTATTCTCCTCGTAATTTAACTTGGTCTGCTGAAGATGTGTTCCTAGTTACTGGAGGAGCCAAAGGGATTACCGCCGAGTGTGCCTTAGCCTTAGCCGAAAAAACAGGCGTTCCTATGGCTTTGGTCGGTAGTTCTTCCCATCCTGAGGAAAATTCCCCCAGTCCCCGGAGTGCAGAGATTGCCAGGACTCTCAAACGTTTTCAAGAGAAAGGACTAACTTGTCACTATTATTCCTGTAATATTGCTGATATTGAGTCAGTCAAAACCCTTGTCGCCAGGATTGAACAAGAACTCGGACAGATTACAGGAGTCATTCATGGAGCCGCTATTAACCGCCCTCAAAAGGTCGAACAATGTCCTTTAGAAGAAGCTTATCAAGAAGTTACTCCCAAAATCTTAGGGCTTCTCAATCTTATGGGAGTTTTAGAAAACAAAGCGCCCAAGCTAATTGTTGGCTTTTCCTCAATTGGTTCGGTGTTGGGACTGCCTGGAAATACTTGGTATAGCTTCTCCAATGAAGCATTAGATTTAATTCTCCGGCGTTTTCAGCAAGAACACCCCAAAACCGCGGTTATTTCCCTTGCCTATAGTATCTGGGCAGACGTAGGCATGGGAGCGCGGATGAATGCAGTAGAAAGTCTAGCCCGTAGGGGGATTGAAGCGATCTCGGTATCGGAAGGAGTCAGTCGTTTTGTTGAACTGGTAGAAAATGATCCGGGAGATGCTCAAGTCGTAATTACAGCAAGACTCGGTAATCTAGATTCTCTCAAAGGAAATTTTGATACTTGGCTGACAAAACGAACAGCGCCGCCAACAAGACTGACTTTTCTAGAACAGATAGAGATACTAGAACCTGGCGTAGAAAGCGTTATTCGCAGCCATCTTACTCTAAAACGGGATTCCTATGTTCAACACCATATTTACAAAGGTTCTTATCTATTCCCTACCGTGTTTGGTCTGGAAGCTATGGCCCAAGCGGTAGCTTATACTTTAAGAAAAGAAAACCTCTTATCAGTTCGCTTAGAGAATATTCGTTTAGAAAGGCCAATCGTTGTTGACCCCAAAAACGGAGTAGAAATTGAACTTCGGACTGAGGTACTGGAACGACAGTCGGCTCAAGAGCCGATACGAGTTCGCGCTGAAATTAGAACAGAACGAACAGGATTTGCCCTAGCGCATTTTGCGGCTGACTTTGTCTTTGGCCAAACAAAGGAAATTCCTCTGGAGAAAAGACAACTGCCTTCAACACCTCTCGATCTCGATCCCCTTCAAGATCTCTATAGCTGGTTATTGTTTCAAGGTCCTCGTTTTCAACGCTTAGAGCAGATTTATAGTTTAGACTCTCATCAGATCCTCTTTCGCACACAGAAAGGGATTCATAGTTCTGCGAGGGAAAAAGACTATTTAGATCGGGCTGATGGGCCGTTCATTTTAGGAGATCCCTATTACCGAGATTCTTTAATCCATTCAGTACAGGTGATGATTCCTCAAGATCTTTGTTTACCGATTGGAATCGAGAGCCTTGAAATTAACCAATTTAATGCCTACGAGTCAGAGTCTTGTTTTGGTCTAGCGATCAACCAAGGTCAAAAAGACCGACAGTACAATACGACTGTTTTAGCGATGAATCCACAGGGGGCAGTTATTGAAAAGCTTGAGGGTTATCAAGTTCGTGTTCTTGAACGCCGTGAAGATTATCCGACAGCCGAAGAAATTGCTGATCCTAGTGAGCGAGATGAACAAAGACTTCAATCTGAACTGTATCGACGATCGCCAGAATTAAAAGTGGCGGTTCCTGCGTTATCTCTCGTTTATCTTCCAGGGTTACATAGCTTATCTGTTGAAGAACGTCATCAATGCGAACTGCCAATTTTTGAGAAAACGCTCAAAAAACAAACATCTCAACCATTTCAAATCAAATGGCTTGATTCAGGAAAACCCGTTGTTGAGGGGCTAAAAGAAGACTCATTAGAAATCTCTTTATCTCATGATGATCAATTTTGTCTCTGTGTGGCCGATCGCTTTCTTCAAGGATGTGATCTGGCACCAATCACTCACCGTTCTCAAGCTGATTGGTTAGCCTTGTTAGGAAATGCCCGTGAACCCTTGATGCGGCAGTTACTACTTTCTCGTCAAGCCGAATCAGTAGATGTTGCAGGAACTCGGATTTGGGGAGCGCTCGAAGCTCTACGCAAAGCCATAAATCTTCAAAACATTGATCTAACGCTGAGTCATCAAGTCGAAGATAGTATTCTTTTTGTGGGAACGGCTGAAGGTTACTCTTTAAGTGTCCTCACTTTTCCTATAGTTTTGACTCGCGGCGCACCAAGAATTGTGGCAGTGGTGGTTAAGGCGTTCAATATCCCCCCAGAAACCACAGATTTTATCCCTTGTTCTACCACCTCAAGGATCGAGCAGGGCGTTCAACCTTCTGATATTTATCGTCTCAACATTGCCCACGATAATTCTAAAATTTGTGTCGTTCGCTGGCCAATTTCTCATAAACACACGGCTAATTTTAGCAAAACAGTTTATTTTTCTCAATTTTTTGCTTGGATAGACAATGTTCGAGATCTGGCGATGTGGCCGTTGCGGGAGGCTCTAGTTGAGGAATTGGCGACTGGAAACTGCGGGATGGTGACTAATCACGCTCAAGTTCATATTTTTGGCGAGGCAGGACTCCAAGATATTCTGGAGGCCCGTATTTGGATTGGAAATGTTTCAGGATCAGCCAATTCTACCGTTAATTTTTATTATGATTGGCTCAAACTGCTTCCTAATGGTGAGTTTGAACGGATTGCGACAAGTAAATTGACAATGACTTGGGTTCAGTTATCTCCTAACTTTAGCTCTGAGCCAACAGCTTTACCCGCTTTTCTGCAAAATTTTGTCGAGCAGCTTCATCTTCCAGATTTTACTCTTAAACCTGTACCAAAATCCGATAAAATGGGCAAAAAGATTTATCAATTGCCGACTGGGCCTCATCCAGGTCTATTTTTACACAAAGAGATCTTCAAAACCTCTAGAGAAGACAGTGATGCAATGGGGAATATTAATTTTGCTACTTACGGGATTTGGCAAGGCAGAGTTCTCGATCAATTTATTTATAAATTAATTCCAGACTACTATCAAAGAACTCAAAGTCAAGGAGAATTTCGGACATGGCACAGTGAGGTTAAATATTTGCGAGAAGCATTTCCTTTTGACTCCATTGAGGTAATTATGTCTCTCCAATCAATCTCCGAGTGTGGGATGGGTTTAAGATTTGAATATTTCCGAATCACCCCGGAGGGAAAAAAACAAAAAGTTGCTATTGGCGAACAATTTACCGTCTGGTTAGTTGCAACAGAAAAAAGAACTTATGAACCAGCACCTTTACCCCATCGAGTTAAAGAAGCTTTATCCAATTACTGCGACTTATCATAAAGTGCGGAAAGTGGACTAAATCATTCGGCAAAGAGGCAACGCCTTCAACAAACTCTATTGACTTCAATTAGCCGACCATCTTCCATGTGAAGGAGGCGGTAGCCAATATCTAAGATACGATTGTCGTGAGTGACTAGCAAAATAGTACATTGTTGTTCTCTGACGAGACGCTGCATTAGGCAGACGGTAGTGATTCGGTAGTAGTGGTAAGCCATCTTGCTTATCTGGACTGAGTCGTGTAGAATATTTACTAATAAAAATAATTGCTTGATAAATGTTGGGGATTTGCTTTTTATGATTGCTATTTTTATCAATATCTTCTCTT
>NZ_JADBVM010000108.1:0-44659 GCF_020244875.1 Microcystis sp. M44BS1 | reverse complement strand
GTTATCAGTTATCAGTTATCAGTTATCAGTTATCAGTTATCAGTTATCAGTTATCAGTTATCAGTTATCAGTTATCAGTTATCAGTTATCAGTTATCAGTTATCAGTTATCAGTTATCAGTTATCAGTTATCAGTTTTTATTTATCCGATTAATTAGCCATTTTTCTAGTTATTATCGCCTTGCTCTAGCTGAAGGCTGATGGCTTCAGCTAATTGCCTAGAAAATTCCCTTGAAACCCTGTTCTTTTCTAGAAGTGATAGCAACATCTCCCGAGCAGCTCTATGAAAATCAGAAAATTTTCTATATTTTTGCATCCGATTCTAAGTTTTCAATTAACCTTAAATTAAAGCCCTAAGTAGGTGGGTGGAATTAAATATAAGATGAACGTAGGTTGGGTTGAAGCATGAAACCCAACGCCCGCATAGTTTACGCTACCGCTAAACCATCCTACAAATAATTGTGCCTCCCTACTTAGGACTTAGATAGAAGCCATTCAGGAGACAAGGATATTTATGAAAGCCAAAATCGCGATCGCTTGTCAGGGAGGCGGCAGTCAAACTGCTTTTACTGCCGGCGCCTTGAAAGCATTATTTGACAATAAAGTGCAAGATTACTTTAACATTGTCAGTCTCAGTGGTACTTCTGGGGGTGCTATCTGTGCCTTTTTCACCTGGTATGCTCTCAAAAAAGGTGATAGCGTCGTTTGGAAAAGAATGATTGATTTTTGGGAAGATAATAGCGCTCGAACTCCCCAAGAACAACTATTTAATGACTCAGCTATTAAAGCTCTAGAATTAGCCAGCAAAGGATTAATTCCCCAGTATAATCTCAGTCCTTCCTCTCCGATTACTAAAACCTTATTTTCTATAGCTACCTATGGTTTACGCAGTCGCTTTACCAACTTTGATCAGTTACTAAGAGCGCATATTGATTTCTCGGAATTAGCCACTTGGGGAGCTAAACCAGAACCACCAATTTTATTAATGGGGGCCTGTAATGTCCTGACAGGAAAATTAAGTAAATTTAACTCGCGCCAGGAAGCAGTTAAAATTGAACATATCCTAGCTTCTGCTTGTGTTCCTAACATTTTTCCTGCTGTCACCATTGAAACTATGGCCTACTGGGATGGACTATTTTCCGATAATCCCCCCATCCGTTCTTTAATTCGCCGTGAATTTGTTGGAGTCGAAAATATTCCCGATGAAATTTGGGTAATTAAAATTAATCCCACCTCCAGAGATAAGATCCCCGTGCAATCCGATGATATTGCTGATCGCCGTAATGAATTAGAAGGCAATGTTTCCCTATTTCAAGGTCTCGATCAGATTGAGTTTCTCAATCAATTATTTCTCAAAGGAGCCTTTAAAGAGGAATTTTTGAGCGAGATCGCCTTAACAGAACCATTAAAAATTCCTAAATCTTTCCCAGAAGATCCCGATCGAGATTACCATATTCCTATGATCGAAATGTCGGCGGAATTAGCCAATAGTCTCAACTATGAAAGTAAACTCGATCGCTCTCCTGCCAATATCCAGCGTCTGATCGCTGACGGGGAAAAACAGGGAAAACAGTTTCTAGAACATCGACTAAAAGCTATGGGTTTAAGATAATTTTTGAGGGTTCAAAAAGGGCAAAGATAAGGAGTAAATGGCATGAAATCTGTCAATAGACTATTTAATTGATTATTATTCATTCTTACTTCTCCTGACTACTGACTACTGACTACGGACTCCTAACCCTAACAACAATTTTTGATTTTTACAAGAGGTCTAATAATCACTGATTTTCATTGACTAATACCCGTCCGGATAGATCGTAAATCATAATATCCCATTGCCCATTTTTTGCCGCTTCAAAAGCCACTTTAGAACCATCGGCACTGATGATCGGATTGCGTACTTCCGCGAGGAGATCGGGAGCAATTTCCCTTCTCTGTTCAGTTTGTCGATCGTACAGATAAATAGTCGTTTTTCCCTGACGACTAGCAGTAAAAACGATATAACGACCATCTTCACTAATGGAAGGACTAGAAGCGATCTGATCGAGAGAATTTAGGCCGGGTAAAGGCAGTAAACGGCGATCGATGGCATCAAAAAGATAGATAGCTTGGGAACCATTGCGATCGGAGGCAAAAACGAGATAGCGAGAGGCAAGATAGGGAGTTAATTCACTAGCAGCACTGTTTAAACTTCTCCCCCCTCGATCGAAAGGAAAAGACAATAAACTGGGATAACCCGCACATCCAGTTAACAAACTAATTACAGCAACAAGACTAATAAAAAAATAAACCTCTTGCATAATTAATTTTTGAGGGTTCAAAAACGGTAAAAATAAGGATTAAATTGCATAAAATCCTTAAATAGACCATTTAATTGATTATTATTCATTCTTAATTCTCCTGACTACTGACTACTGACTCCTGACGACCGACTACTGACCCTAACAACAATTTTTGATTTTTACAAGAGGTCTAATGACGTTTCACGGTTTGGGATTTTCAACGGGACTGCCATCGGCAATATCTAACTCGATATTCGGACCGCGATCAAGAACCTCCACATCCCATTGTCCCCGACGAGCGGATTCAAAGACAAGATAACGACCATCGGGACTAAGACGGGGATTTCGCAACCAACCGCGATAATTTTGACTCAATAACTCAGAACGATCGGTAATGCGATCATATAAAGCGATGACGGGACGACCTTCAATAATCACCACATAAGCCAGATAACGCCCCGTTTGGCTTAAACTAGGGCTATCGGTAATTTCTTGACCAGTATATAATCCCCCTAGGGTCTGGTATTGTTTTGTCTGCAAATCATACAGCAGAATCTGATTACTACCGCGACGATTAGACAGCAAAGCAAGCCAACGACCATCACCGCTCAGGGCAGGTTTTTCGTCATTATAGCGACTATTGAGGGTTCCTGTAGATAAACCGGGGTTATTGAGATTACAACCGCCTATAACCCCTAAAAACAAGCAGATCAACGGCAAAAAGGGAGCTTTGGTCATTGGACCTAATCCTTAATAATCAAACCTAGTCGGATGATCATTACTCGACTCCCGTTCACTATTATCCGGTCTCTCCCAATCGTCTCGATCGCTTGTATCGCTAGGATCGATCGGTTGATAATCGACGTATTCCCCTTTAAATGGCGGATCATCCTCAATTATTGGGCGAGGACGACGTTTTTGGCTAGTGCGGGGCGGTTTACTGCTCGTCTCTTCACTAGCGGGACGACGACGGGGACGGGAACTGGTTTCTTCCCAATCATCACCGCTACGGCGCTGATCATAAACATCTCGATCGCTAGTGGGGGAACTATTGCGGGGACGACGATTACTGGTTTTGCGAGTGCTAGTATCGGCCGGCCGACGGGTGCGGGTGCTGCGGGGTTCCTCGTCCTGATAACTAGAAGTAGAAGTGCGCGAAGAGCGAGGATCATCGTAACCGCGTAAACGGGGATTATCTTCGTAACGTTCCTCCGGTTCGTAGGTGTCGAGGGGTTCCAATTCGGCCCGATATTCCCGACTGACAGGACGTTCATCCACAAAAGACGTGCCGCGGCGGGCCTGTTCCGTGGTTAAACCCCGTAATTTTACCGTCTCGAAGGCAAAAAACACCGCTGCCCCAGTCAGCAAAAATTGTCCGAATTGCAAAATCGGATCCAGTCGCCACCCTTGAAAAAGTAGAATTAAACCGCACAGTAAACCAACGGCGGCAAAAAATATATCATGATCCCTGGAAAGTTCTGGCCGCACCGAGCGCAGGAAGTATAACCCGGCTCCGGCCACTGCCAGAAAAATTCCTAAGATACTGGCCGAATTCAGCCCAAAATTGACCATTTTTATCTCCCTTCTCGGTGCTTAAATTTAAGAATCGAGTCTTTATCTCTAGCCGTCAGCTTTCAGAAGCAATCCTGCTGTTTTTAACTCTAGGCATCGAGCTATATTCTAACCCCAAAGTCCAGCAATATATTAACCACCCTCGTTCACACAACTACTGTTAGGGGAGTGCGGAGATTTTATCAGTGATCAGTAGAGTTCTTGCATGATTAATTTTTGAGAGTGCGAAAATGAGAAAAATAGGCATAAAACTGCATAAAATTACTAAATAGAGCATTTAATTGATTAATGCTCATTCTTAATTCTCCTGACGACCAGCTACTGGCTCCGTTCGGCTGATCTCACGACCGAAGCCTGACTCCTCACCTAAGGTCAGATTTTTGATTTTTGCAAGAGGTCTAGTGAACAGTAATCAGTCAACTGATAACTGATAACTGATAACTGATAACTGAAAAGGCTGATATTTTAACAAAATCTTTAGGTTTTGCCTATTGACAGGATTGACTAAATGTGATAAAGGGGTTTCGGGCATTTTAACCTGATTTCTTGATCACTTTTTAGCGATCGCTAAGTCTGAAAGGAGAGATTTTCATCGATGCACATCATGGTTAATTTGTCAAGTGCGTAAGTCCTAATCTTAATAAGATTCAGACAGAAATTTTTCTGTCATATCATAAAATTAACTTAACCCAGCCAAGGGGGAATTAGCATAGAATATCAGTATAATTCAGGCTAAACATATAGTCTGTTTGTATTCATAGTCCATTCAATCCATAAAATAAGGTGTGAGGATTGACCCATGTCAAAACTATTCAAGAATTTAGTAAAGGTAACTCCTTTAGTATTAGGTGCTTCCGTGGCGGCTGCTGGCAGCGCAGTGGCTCAAACTATACCGGGGACACCTCAACTTAAAATTGATCCAGCTGCGCAACAACAACTCGATCGTATTCAGAGTGCCCAAAATAGTCAGCAGATTAATACGGGTGTCTATCAAGGTTCCATGTCCCAGGTGACTAGCGTTAACCAACTGCGGGACGTATCTCCCACCGCTTGGGCCTACGAGGCATTAAGAAGTCTTGTGGAACGTTACGGTTGTATCGTTGGTTATCCCGACCGTACCTTCCGCGGTGATCGCGCCACCACTCGTTGGGAATTTGCCGCAGGTTTAAACGCTTGTTTAAACGTTATGGAACGTTTAATTCAAGATGGAGTCGGGGTACTCAGAGAAGATATCGATAAATTAAAACGTCTTGTTCAAGAATTTGAAAGCGAACTAGCGGCTTTAGGGGCTAGAGTAGATAACCTGGAACAGCGCGTTGCTTTCTTGGAAAACAATCAATTTTCCACCACCACCAAACTCAGAGGCGAGGTAATCTTCAGTATCGCCGATAGCTGGGGTGGTCAAGCTTCCATTACCAATACCGACGGGACAGTTACTGATGGCAGCAATCAAGATCAGACCCAAGCAGTGTTTAATAACCGGGTACGACTCAACTTTGAAACCAGCTTCACCGGTAAAGATTTGTTAAGAACCCGTTTACAAGCAGGTAACTTTAACACCACTTTCAACCAAAACGGTCCGACGAGAACCAACATGACCCGTCTAGCATACGATGACGGTCGTGACAACGATGTCACCATCGATGACTTGTTCTACCGCGCTCCCATCGGTACTCCCTTCGGTAAAATCACCGTTTGGGTTGGTGCTAACCAGTTAAACCTAGATGACGTTTTTATTACGGCGAACCCCTTCCTCGCCGATAGCGGTACAGGTGCTTTATCTCGCGGTCAACGCTACAATAACATCGTCTTCCGTGGTCCTTCTGGTGTTGGTGCGGCGGTCAGATTTAATATCGGGGATGTTTTCCAAGTCACAGGAACCTACCTAGCTGATGGTGGGACTAATGGAGCCAGCAATCCTAACCCGGGTAGCGGTTTATTTAACGGTTCCTACAGTGCGGGTGCTCAGGTTGGTTTCTCCTTCATCAAATTTGCCGATATTAACTTCGTCTATGTTTACAGTTATCAAACTGCGGCCAGTATGAGTTCTGGTTTATTCGGTAACGTCAGCAGCCCTCTGACTGAGCGTCCCTTTGGTAACGTTGGTACTACTGCTAACCGTTTCGGTCTTCAGGCGAGTGCCCAAGTTATCCCAGGAGTCTTAAATCTAGCGGCATGGGGGGGTTATGCCAATGCCTCGGCTACTGGTGTTAATAATGCGATCGGAGATGATAACACTAACATCTGGTCTTGGAACCTTAACCTTTCCGTTCTCGATCTCTTTGCCGAAGGTGCGGCCCTTTCTCTTGGAGGTGGTCAAGTACCCCGTTCCGACAAGGAAGATGGCACTTCCTACATGGTAGAAGCTCAGTATAAGTTCCCAGTCACCAAAAATATTCTGATTACCCCCGGTGCTTATGCGATCTTCAATGCTAACAACCGTAATAACGACACCATTTTTGTTGGTGTTCTCCGGACAACTTTCCGTTTCTAAGCTGAGTTGACGGACTTGAAAAAACGGTGGGATTTGTAGATCTCACCGTTTTTTTACTTTTAACTTTTCACTGGATATAACCATTTATGAGAAGATGATCGGAGCGTCCCAAACGCTGCTATATTTACTTCGCCTATTTAGTTGCTTATCTATGCACTCTCTGTCTTTCCCCCGTCGCACTAAAATTGTGGCCACGATCGGCCCAGCCTCGCAAAATAAGGAAACATTACGTCAGATGATCAAGGCGGGGGCGACGACATTTAGATTAAACTTTTCCCATGGCGATCACGATTACCATCGTCACAGCATTAACCTGATCCGTCAGTTAGCCTTTGAACTCAATCAACCGATTGGCATCCTTCAGGATCTGCAGGGACCAAAAATTCGTTTAGGTAAATTTGCCTGTGGGTCGATTACCCTGAAACCAGGGGAACATTTTATCCTTACTTCTAGGGATGTGGAATGTAATCAGGAAATAAGTTCCATTAGCTATCCCTCTCTTGCCCAAGAAGTCCCGGAAGGTTCGAGAATTCTCCTCGATGATGGTAAGGTCGAAATGCGGGTGGAAGCCGTGGATCGTCTGAAAGGAGACCTGTCCTGTCGCGTGGTGGTTGGGGGTGTCTTATCCAGTAATAAAGGGGTAAATTTTCCCAACGTTTATCTGTCGGTAAAAGCTTTAACCGATAAGGACAAAAAAGATTTAATGTTCGGACTGTTGTGGGATGTGGATTGGATCGCCCTTAGTTTTGTGCGTAATCCCCAAGATATCCTCGAAATTAAAGAATTAATCGCCAGTGCGGGTAAATCTATCCCCGTAATCGCTAAAATTGAAAAACACGAAGCGATCGAGGAAATGGGGGAAATTTTATCCCTCTGTGATGGTGTGATGGTGGCTAGGGGGGATTTAGGAGTAGAATTACCAGCCGAAGACGTGCCAATCCTGCAAAAACGCCTGATTAATACCGCTAATCAGCTAGGCATCCCGATTATCACCGCCACTCAAATGCTTGATAGTATGGCCAGTAATCCTCGTCCCACCCGCGCCGAGGTTTCGGACGTAGCTAATGCGATTTTAGATGGCACTGACGCGGTCATGCTTTCTAATGAAACGGCTGTAGGTCATTATCCCATTGAGGCGGTGGCAACCATGGCCCGCATTGCCGAAAGGATCGAACGGGAACAGATCAATAGTGCCGCTCGCTCTAACAATAAACAATCGATTCCTAACGCTATTTCCTCGGCAGTCAGTCAAATTGCCGAACAATTGGGGGCAGCGGCAATTATTACCCTGACAAAAACTGGCTCTACTGCCCGTAATGTCTCCCGATTTCGCCCCAAAACCCCGATTTTAGCCGTTACTCCCCATCGCGAAGTGGCACAGCAGTTACAGCTAGTTTGGGGTGTAAAACCGATGTTATTACTCGATTTACCCTCCACCAGCCAAACTTTTCAAGTGGCGATGAATCTTGCTCAGGAAAATAACCTCCTCGCAGATGGTGATTTAGTAGTGATGACCGCGGGAACTCTGCAAGGGGTGGCCGGTTCCACGGATTTAATTAAAGTGGAAGTGGTAAAATCCCTTTTGGGCAAAGGTACGGGTATCGGCCAGGGTGTGGCTAGTGGCCGGGCGCGAGTGGCCCATAATGCCCGAGAAGTGGGTAGTTTTAGTAGTGGGGAGATTTTAGTCGTTCCCACCACCAGCGCCGAATATGTGGATATGATGCGGAAAGCTGGCGGAATTATCACCGAAGATAATGCGATGAACAATCACGCCGCTACTATCGGTTTAAAATTGGGTATTCCTGTGATTGTCGGGGTTAAAGATGCCACGAAAATTATCCGCGAAGGGGTAATCATTAGTCTCGATGCTCAACGGGGTTTGATTTATTCTGGTATTGGCAATGGCGCCGCAACTATGAAAAACTGAGTCGGTTATCAGTATTCTCCGAGTCAGGAGTCAGGAGACGCAAGACAGGAGACAGGAGACAGGAGACAGGAGACAGGTTTTATTTATTCTCCCCACACCCTACACCCCAGCCCCCCCCTGCCCCCCCGATGTCGGGGGGGTTGGGGGGGTCACACCCCACACCCTACACCCCACACCCCACACCCATTTTCACTTGTCTATGAGCGATTCTTACTCTACTGCCGTCGATAATCCGGCCTATACTGTTGAACAAGCGATCGCTAATATCCAGCAAAGAGAAGACCTAGGAGCGCGTTATTATGCTGCCTGGTGGTTGGGTAGATTTCGTGTTCGTCAACCGGAGGCGATTTCGGCGTTAATTGCCGCTTTAGAGGACGAAAGCGATCGCACCCCTGACGGTGGTTATCCCCTGCGACGCAACGCCGCCAGCGCTTTAGGTAAATTAGATGATCTCAGTTGTCTTCCCGCTTTGATTGCCTGTCTCGACTGCGAAGATTATTATGTGCGCGAATCGGCTGCCCAAGCATTGGCAATGCTTCAGGATCAAAGAGCGATCGCACCTTTAAAGAAACTATTAGAGGGTGGCATCAAAGTGGCTGTTTTAGTGGCGGGAAAACCCCATTTAGTCCAACCCTACGAGGCGATTATCGAAGCCTTGGGAACCCTGCAAGCGACGGCAGCGATTCCCCTGATCGAGCCGTTTTTACAGCATTTCGTCGAAAAAGTGCGTTATGCGGCTGCCCGCGCCCTCTATCAACTCACAGCTAACTCCTACTATGGCGATATTCTGATTAATGCCTTGCAAGGGGAAGAATTACAGCTGCGTCGTTCTGCTTTAATGGATTTAGGCGCTACGGGTTATCTGCCGGCTGCTCCTGCGATCGCTAAAACTTTGGCGGAAAATAGTCTGAAACTGGTTGCTCTCAAGGAACTTTTAGAAAACTATCTAAAAACCAATTCCAGCCAAGAAAATATCTCCGAAATTCTCACTTTAATGGATGGTTTATTGTAATCAACAATTGGTTATTTTTTATCTAAATTAAAACCGATAGAATCCAGAGTTTTTTATGCTAATTCAAACCGATTATGTTGGCTGGCTGAACGAAACAATCACTCTGTTAAAACAAAAAAACTTTGATAAAGTTGACTGGGAAAACTTGATCGAGGAGATAGAAAGTTTGGGCAGAAGTCAAAAACGTGAACTCCGCAACCGGTTAACGACCATCTTAGAACACTGCCTCAAACTTTGCTATACTGATTACGTTGAGGATTATCGAGGTTGGCAAGAAACTATTAGGCGCAGTCAACGGGAACTAGAAGAACTTTTGAGCGATTCTCCTAGTTTAAAACCCTACTGGGAGCAAGTATTTTTAGATTGCTATGCCACGGCTTTAAAAAGCTTGCGAGATAGCCCCGATTATCAATCCTTTAACTTTCCCGATGATTGTCCTTTTCCCCAAGAAATTAGTCAGATTTTACAGAAAAAAGTTTGGCGATAAAATTATCTTTAAAAGTTTGTTAGTGGGGTTAGGATATAGGAATCAGTCGTCAGGAGATTATTTTTATTTATTCTCCCCTTCTCCCACTTCCCCACTTCCCCACTCCCCACTTCCCCACTTCCCTATCTCCTCACTTCCCCACCCCCCACTCCCCACTCCCCAACCCCTAACCTCTCATCCCCTCTACTAATAACCAATGCTTCCCACCGTTGAGACTTTAATTATTGCCGTCGAAAAAGCCGACTCAGCCAATGGGTTACTAACCGCCGTGGAAAACTTAGCCGCCGCCAAAAGTGAAGCGGCAATACCTACCCTCACCGATGTCCTGAGATATAATAACCCCGGTGCCTCCGTGGCAGCCGTGGATGGTTTAATCGCCATTGGCAAAGCGGCGGTTCCCTATTTACTGGCCAACCTAGACGGTTATAATTATGGGGCAAGAGCTTGGGCAACCCGCGCCCTAGCAGGAATTGGCGATGTGCGAGGATTGGACTTATTACTTGAGGCGGCGGTGAGTGATTTTTCCTTTAGCGTGCGGCGAGGGGCGGCTAGGGGCTTAGGAAATATAATTTGGTCTGATTTGGAGAAAAGTCGGGTTTCTGATGCTCAGAATGCGGTTTTTGCGGCACTGGAGAAACTTTCGCAAGGGGATCCAGAGTGGGTGGTTAGATATGCGGCGATTGTCGGATTGGAGGGGTTAGGAACTGCGGCGGCGGCATTTCGCGGGGCGATTCGGGAACTTTTAGGACAGATTCGGGAGACAGAAGCGGAAATAGTGGTAAGATTGCGTGCCGATCAAGCTCTGGAACACTTACAATAAGCCTAAGTCGAAAGTAGAAAAACTTATTTCTCTACAGGGAGAAACAATTACACTAACATTCTATGAAATATTGGCAGGAAATTTTAGCGATCGCTCAACGAATTTTAGTGGAATTAATCCGGCGCGGGCGTAGCTTAATCCTCTGGGGCATTTTCCCGATCCTTGTCCTGCTCTTAAATGGCTATATTATGGCAGAAAAAGGCAAAATTGAGATTGCTGAGGCGATGGCTCTGGCTACTCCTCCCACCCTCGTTGGGGCGGCACTTTTCTTTAGTTGTTTGGGGGGAACTGTGGCTACGGTGGTAGCAGAAAGGGAACAACAAACGATTAAACGGTTATTTTTATCGCCTTTAAGCGGTGTTTCCTATTTTATCGGCATTTTTCTCGCCCATTGTGTGATTGCCGCCTGTCAGACAGTTTTAGTTTATTCTATTGCTAAACAGTATGGAGCCACTTTTAAAGGCTCAATTCCTCTAGAATTATTAATTATTTTTCTTAGTATCACCGCTTATGTGGGTTTAGGATTTATCCTCGGTACTCAACTGGCGAAAAGAACAGAAGATGTTAATGCTTTGGTGGGAACTTTTGGGGTTCCTTTATTAATTTTAGGCGGCGTTTTTCTTCCGACTGCTTTATTCCCCGACAATATTCTATCTCTGGCTAAATATAACCCGATCTACCACATGAATGAAGCTTTAATTGCTGTTTGGGCAAAGGGTGAAAATCTCCAAGATATTAGCTCTCATTTTCGCTTTCTCTGTCTTTTTGCCCTAGCTATGGTAGCAGGTGGTTGGCTTACCTATCGACAAATGTTAAACCTTGAACGCCGATTGTAAATCAGTTATCAGTTATCAGTTATCAGTTAGGTAGGGTGGGTTAGGCGGAGACAAATTATCAGACTTAATCATTAATTTATCTATTCGCCGTAACCCACCATCAGTTATTCAGCTTCTTAGTTTTTCAGTGTAATTAGCCAATTTCCCTGTTATTCGTACTATTACCTAGCTGACGGCTGATGGCCTAAAAAAGCCTGACTATCCTTGTTACTTTATTAAAAATGCTGACTATTAGTAATGTCAAAAAAAATTACGGAAGACGCTTAGTATTAGATCAATTAAACTTTCATATTGAAGCGGGAGAAATTTACGGTTTACTCGGTCCCAATGGTGCGGGAAAAACCACCACTATTAACTTAATTTGTAATTTATTAAAACCCTCATCGGGAGAAATTACCTTTAATTATTTGCCAATTTCGAGAGTTACTAAAGAATTAATTGGGGTTGCACCGCAAGAAAATTTATTGTACAAATCCCTTACTTGTGAGGAAAATCTCAACTTTTTTGCTCAGATTTATGGACTTGATCGCCCCCAGCGTCGTCATCGGATTAAAGCCAGTTTATCCGCAGTAAATTTGCTTGATCGCGCTCGTAGTCCAGTGGAAACTTTAAGCGGTGGAATGCAGCGCCGGATGAATATTGCTGTGGCTATTGTTCATCAGCCAAAATTATTAATTCTTGATGAACCAACTACCGGTTTAGATATCGAATCTCGCTATGAAATTTGGGATTTAATCGGAGAATTACGGCGACAGGGAATGACAATTTTATTAACTACCCATCTCCTCGATGAAGCACAGCGTCTCTGTCAACGTATCGGAATTTTAAAACAAGGTCGTATTATTGCCGAAGGTAATTTAAATCAGCTGCGTCAGCACATTCCCGCTAAAGAAATTATTATCATGGATACCCAGGATCAGGAAGCAGCCATAAATCGAGGGAAACAGTTAGGATTTACTCCCAAATTTTACGGCAAAGATTTAGCTTTTTGGTTACATGAACATCTAGAATTAAGCGAGATTATCCAGGCATTCGATGGCATTAATATTGATTCTATCGCCCGTCAGACGGTACAGTTAGAACATATTTATATGGAAATTATGAATCAATTTTAAACCCGTTTTTGAGAATTCAAGTTGATTATCATCATTTTTGGCTCTTTTGGTTTTTGTGTGGAAACGAGGTCTATACTGATAGTTTCTTCGACAAAATAGTCCTAAAAGTGTTACCCGATAAGCATTTCACGATTCCATAAGCAAAAATTATCACACAAAGTCGAGAAGAGCCCATTTTTTCAGTAATTGCCCTCAATTAAGCTAAATCGCCGTTTTTTGCCATCATGATCATCTCTAATTTTTAGATAGGTTCTATCTAGGGCTTGGTGAATAAATCTAAAAACCTTGTTGGTTAAAACTTTTAGACTTTTTGGAAATCAAAAAGTACCATATCTAGGAATGATCGGCGGGAAAATTCAGATACTTTTTCCCTGAAAATTAGGTAATACTAAATCCGGTTATTAAAAACTGATTATTTATTCTCCTCTTTGCCTTTTGCCTCTTGCATGAGTGCCTCTCCTCATAACTAGCCTATACTCAACAGATTTAGTATAATTGACCAGATAAAAATCGCTAAAACCCTACACCCCACACCCGTTCGGCTGAGCGTTCGACAAAAGCTCACGCAGCCCGACTGAGCTCGCCGAACGTCCGAAGTCTCACTGCCGAAGCCTGCCCCGACGAAAAACTTTTTCAGCAAACCCTATATAAGCTTCTCAGACTACCAATACTTCGGATTTGAGGCATAATTAATTTTTCAAGCATAAAAAAACCTAGAAATCAGATTTTAGGATGGGAAACAAGTTGAATATCGATTTTACTTCTCTTGAATTCCCACTCTTGACCTCTCAGCCTTCTGATCTTCCAGAAATTTTCCTTGTTGCTGGAGAACTATGATACAATGGCATCAAAAAATAGAGGAAAAAATTTTTTATTATGGACAAGGTGTCAACACCAAGCCTATCAATTGTTATTCCGACCCGAGAAGGATTCGCTGACCACTGGTTTAATGCGCTGACCGAGGTCAAGGGAGAAGTAGAATTTATCCTGGTTCATCCACCAGGAGCGCCTAAGTATCCCACTTCCGACCCCAGGGTACAGCAAATAGTCAGTCCCTTGCGGGGAGAAATTATTCAAAGAATTAGTGGATTGATGAATGCGACAGCACCTTACACACTAACCATTAATTGTGATGAGTTTCTCCATCCCGATACCTTGACCATGGTTCTACAGTATTTCCGGCGATTTCCAGATAGCTGGGTGATGAGACTCTGTACTAAGCGATTTCAGTATGGGGAAACAAAAGAACTGACCGCTCCCTGGCAACCGCTGCCCCGGATAGAAGAACTGCCAGTGTGGGATAAAAGCTCCAAAAATCAGGATATCCACGCTCAAAGTGGCTACTTAAAGGAAATTCCCATCGTTCCTTTTGACAAGAGAAAGTTAGATTTGATGTGCTTTGTGCGCGAAAGAAAAGATCATCACAGCCCTCATCCTAAAAATTTTGATAAAAAAGTCTGGCTCCCTCAAATGGTACAGGCAACCTGCAAATATATCGTTAGTTTATTTATGGATAGGGAGCATCTCATTTATGCAAGCGAGTAATTATACCTGTCGCTAAAACTGGCTTCTAGCAAGGCTTTCAAAATAGCTTGACATAAAACCTAATTTAGGAACTACAAAGGTGAAATGCTCCCGTATGGATATATGTGGAATCTGGTGATTACCAATCTCAGGGAAGTTCCCCAAAAATATGTACTTTATCGACTAGGAAAAGAGGGATAGTCAGCTAATCATGATCAACTCACCAATTCTATCAATCGTTACTCCAACTCTGGGCAAATTTTCCGAATATTGGTTGCAACAACTTCTGGCAATTCAAGGGGAAGTAGAATTTATTTGGGTTTATCCTCCCGGGGCAGTTACCCCTTGCGTAGAAGACCCCAGAGTCAAAATTTTTCATAGTCTTTATCAGGGAGAAACAGCCCAGAGAGCCGTCGGTCTTCTCAATGCTTCTGGTCAATATGTGTTGGCTCTCGATGATGATGATTTCTTGCATCCCCAAGTGGTTGCCTTAGCGAAAGATTACTTTGATAATTTTCCCCAAAGTTGGCTCTTACGTCTCCATAAGGGGGGAATTGATTATCTCGATGAGGAAAGAATTAAAGCTCCCTGGCCAGAGCTACCCGCTATCAATCGGTTAAATATCTCTAGAAAAAGACAAGATAAATACCAAGATTTAGTGGAAGTTCCTATCGCTCCCCTAGATAATCCTTTCGAGTTAAGACTAGCTTTATGGCCCTACGCCAAAAGAAAAGATTTTCATGGCTATCATCTAGAACCTTTCAATAATAATATGGCTCTTCGGTTTGTGTTATGCAATGGACGGAGGTTATAAGAGATGGAACCCTTATAGAGAAAGGCATTTAGCAATTTTTGTCAATTATTTTTGATCTAGAGCGAACTAATCAATTAAGTCTCTTGCCAGATAAGGATTTAGTCTATTTATGCCCCCCTATCGAACCATAACAAGTCCCGAAGAGCCAATAATATTTGGAAAACAACCCTTGTGAAAGAAGCCTTAGATGATTTTGTCCGCAGTATGCGGATAGGAGAAATTTTAACTTGGTTGCCTCTCTGGGGATTTGATAGAGCTTTAGGGTTATTTCTGCAAGCGAAGTTTTTTCAAAAAGATATGTATATCGGTCATTGGATGCCCGAACCCAGTCAAATAAGATATATAGTCAGACCTTACTCCATGAAAACCCCCAGAATTCTTTTTCCTTCCGATGCTTTACTGGTCAAGCGATTTCCCCAGTATGGTTATTTCTGGAATCTTGTCTTCGAGGAGTTATACAATGGCATCAAGACCAAAATCAAAAGTCTCTGGAAAGCATGAATAATTATTGTATTATACTTTACCAATCTCTTTTTATTTCCTAATCACTCAAGTCACCGAGATAGGCTTTATCCATTACTAGGCTCAATTGAAGTTGGCTGTATAAGCTATATGCTGTCAGGGTTTCCTCTTTAACTACTCTCTGCTGGCTCTTCTGGTTTCTGTGTGGAAACGAGGTCTATACTGATAGAATATCCGCAAAATAGTCCTAAAAGTCTTGCCAAATAAGCACTTCAGGATTACATAAGCAAAAATGATCACACAAAGTCGAGAAGAGCCCTCTGCTTCATTATTTCTTAACAAAAAGTCTCTTAATCGCGAGGTTAAACCCGATTTCGGGAATTAAAAAGTTCAGGTAATTCAATCTGACTTTTTTCGTAATCTTGGGGGATGCCTATATCAATAAAATATTCGTCAGAAATAAAGCCATACATAGGAATTTTATCGGTATAAACTTTGAGAAAGTCGTCCTCAAAAGAAAATTTTGATGGCAGATCAAAGCTAGATAATATGTTTTTCCCTACACAATATATACCGCCATTAATATAGCCTTTATCTTGATATTTTTTGGATTCAAACCCGATAATTTTTTGGTCATCGTCTAGGAGAACATTATTATAACGATCGAAGTCAGTTAGCGGCTTCAGAGCAACAGTTATCAGGGATTTCTTTTGATTATGTAAATTAATTAAGGCGGATAAATTGACATTAAACAGGGTATCGCCGTTGACAATTAATGCTTGTTCGGTTTCAATTTTATTTAGTGCCAACTGGATCGCTCCTCCAGTTCCCAAGGGTGTATCTTCTATCAGATAATTTAGCTCGTATTCCCTGTATTGATCGCCGAAATAATTGATAATTTTCTGATGTTCATAGCCCACAGAAACTAAAAATTTGTTGGTAATTTTTTGAGAGATCAGGTAATCTAATAGATATTCTAAAAAAGGTCTGTCGGCAACGGGAGCCATGGGTTTTGGTAAACTGTTGATCACCGATCGCAACCTGGTTCCTAACCCACCCGCCAGAATAATTACATCCATAGATACACCTCAAAAATTTGAATTATTGCCAATCTTTTAAAAACTATTTTTAGGATTATAGGGATAATCCTTCCCCGTTGATCCTTGATTTGCTATAATGTCCATGCTTGGGTTCCGTATTTGGTAAAATGAAAATTAATCACTTGGCCTCCTTCTGATTTCAAAGCTTTTATTACTTCGATTTTCTTGGTAGGATCGACCATAAAGATAATAAAACCACCGCCACCGGCTCCCGATATTTTGCCTGAATAGGCCCCGGTTTCCCTCGCTACCCGATAAATGCGATCAATCTGCGGATTACTAATTAATTTGGATAATTTCTTTTTCGCTTCCCAAGAAGTTCTCAGAATTTCTGCTATCCCCATAAAATCTGATTTAAGCAGTGCTTCTTTAAAGAGAATTGCCTCTTTTTTGAGTTGATGGGTAGCGGCAATCGCTTGATCATTTTTTTCTTGGACATTCTGAATTTGATCCTCAATTACTTGAGATGAGTAGCGAGAAATGCCTGTATAGTAGAGGATCAGAGACACTTCTAGTTCATTGATCACCCAATTTTTAATCCGCAAAGGATTAACTATGACTCGATCTTGTTCATAAAATTCCATAAAATTAAAACCGCCAAAAGTGGCAGCGTACTGATCCTGTTTGCCCCCTAACCAGCCTAGATCAATTCGTTCGATCTCGTAGGCTAAATGGGCGATATCATACTCACCTAGGGGTAATTTTAACAGTTCCACAAAGGCTTTAACTATAGCCACGGCTAGGGTAGAAGAAGAACCCAATCCTGAACCAGCCGGTGCATCGGAAAAAGTGGTGATTTGCAGCGGCAAAGGTTGCCCTTGATTAAAGTCTTTAATCAAACGATTATAGACCGCTTTATGCAGATCGAGAACACCATTATAGGGGAGAGGAAACTGAAGGGTTTCTATTTGTTGTTCTCCTCGATCGGCGGCAACAAAAATTACTTGTTTGTCAGTAATTTCCGTGACTGTACAGTAGGCATAGAGATCGATAGTAGCGTTGAGAACGTAACCCCCATAAAGACTACAGTAAGGCTCGACATCGGTGCCGCCACCACCTAAACCTAATCTTAAAGGAGCTTTGGTTCTGATGATCATAGGTAGGCTGTTTAGGTTGATTTTTTTGCTAGGAGATTTTAGTTAGGAAAGAGCGCTTCTTCGATCGCTAAACAAATAGTATGAAGAACAAAACCATGACCTTCTTGAATGCGAGGGGTACTGGTACTAGGAATCATCAAACAATAATCGGTTTTTTCCTCTAGAGCTAATCCCTTCGCCCCAGTTAAACCGATGCTAGTGAGACCTTTTGCTTGACAAACTTTGAGAGCTTGATGGATATTAGCGGAATTTCCCGAAGTGGAAATACCGATAAACACATCACCAGGGTTTCCTTCCGCTTCTATCTGGCGGCTAAAAATATATTCGTAACCATAATCGTTAGCAATCGCTGTTAAACTGGCGATATCGCTATTGAGGACGCGAACTGGTAAAGACTGTCTTTCTTTCAGAAATCGGCCGTGTAGCTCACCGCCAAAATGGATAGCATCGGCGGCACTGCCTCCATTACCGGCGACTAATACTTTGTGGTTGTTGCGATAAGCATTGATACATACTTGGCAAATCTCTTGGATTTTTTCTAGATATTTTGTCTCGGTTAGTAGTTTTTTCTTCAGGTTATAAGCTTCTTCCAATTCAGTCTTGATTAAAATTGACAGAGAGGGATCACTCTGGAAACTATCCAATTTTCTGTTTGATTTTTCCACCATTTGCATAGGTTTGATTTTCCAATTTTTATTAGTTGAATAAATTTAACTCTCAATCATTCTGTCATTACATTGAATAGTATCAAAAGACCAGAATCGCTCTCCATTAATTGGGGACAAAACCCCTAGCATGGTAGAATTGATCACGGGAATCGAGTCAAAAGAGTGATCTTTTGCCAGTTACTCTGGGAATATACCACAAACGCCCCAACCTTAGCACAATTTGTTTTGTTTGTAAATAAACTTTTGATATATTCTGGCCGGGATGGAGGATTTCTGAGCGGGGGATTCCACCTTTGCCAGTCTTGGCCTTTTGTGTGGCTGGACAAAAATGTTAACAATTCCTGACAATACTGCTGATATAATCAAAAGCCTAAAGGCCTGACGGCGTATAATATGGCGTGATTGCTCTACCCTGACATCTAGATAGTAAAGAGAAGCAATTTAGCCGAGAAAACTAGCACAAATCGCGACAATCCCTCGAATTTTGTCTGTCTATCGGTTCAAGCTCTCGTCCTTGACAGAAGAACTGAGAATTCTAGTCCCTGACTCTAAAAAGTCCAACATAATGAATCCTTTCCCCGCAATTTCCGTCAATGACGACGATCTAAAATACCCATCTCCGCCACCTCCCGGCAATTCTGACCAGAAAAGCGAAGATAGAGCGAAAAAGAACAAAGCCTTATTTCTCGATCGAGATGGGGTAGTTATTGACTATATCCCCTACCTGAGCAAACCAGAACAGGTGAGCATTCCCGCCGGGGCAGCGGCTGCCTTAAAACAGTGGCAGGATGCCGGTTATCTGCTGATCATCATTACCAATCAATCGGGACTTGCTAGGGGCTATTTCACTTGGGACGATCTGGCGGCGATTCACGGGCGCATGATTGAGGAATACCGACAATCGGGCGTGCATTTTCACGATCTTGCCATTTGCCCGCACCATCCCGACGAAGGATGTCCCTGCCGCAAACCCTCCCCCTATCTGCTGCTGACAGCCGCCCAGCAGTACGGAATCGACTTAGCCGGCTCGTTGTTTATCGGCGATGCGCCCAGCGATCTAGAATGCGCCCTAGAAGCTGGTTGTCAACCCGTATTGCTCTTAACAGGACGGGGAAAAGTCACCCTTGGGGAGATCGAGAAATACCCAGTTGAGATTCCCGTATATAGCCAACTAAAGGAAACGGTAGAATTATTGTCAAAAACCGCTGCCGAGATAGAATTATGAGAATATTAGTCCTTTCTTGCCATAACTTTCCCTATCCACCTAGTCGCGGGGCAACCGAGGGTAGGACTTTTAACCTGATCAAATGTCTTCATCAAAACCACGATGTCACCCTGTTTGCCCGTCGGGTGGAGAATGTCACAGAAACTCAGATCGAAGAATTAAAAACCTTTACCAATCATCTTGTCTTATTTCCGCCCCAGGAAATTCCCGAACCAGGCAAGGGACTGACAAAACTAATCGGTAAAACAGGGCGCTTTCTGGAGGCAATAGTACAGATGACCCCTGCTAATGTTCTTAGTTATCGTTCGCCGCTCATTCAAGAGCGAATAGATGAATACGTCGAGCAGCAAAAATGTGATGTAATTATCTGCGCTCAGAGTATCAGCGAGATTTTTGTCCAGCCGGAATACCGTCAGCGAGTCAAAACAGTAGTAGATATTCACAGTTCCGTGTACGGTTGGACACGCAATCATTTAGATAGAGGAGCCTCCGCCTATCCGCTGCGGGATTTTCTCTATCTGCCCTTACTCTATCAGTACGAAAAACGTTACTGTGCCAAGTTTTCGCAATTAGTGGCTACTACCGATTACGATCGCGAACAATTATTAAAAATCCTCCCGGATGCACGGGTGGATATCGTGCCTAATGGCGTGGATTTAGCCCTGTTTCCCTATCGTCCTCGGGATCCCGGCGGTCATAATTTGGTCTTTGTCGGTGCCATGAGTTCCACCCATAATATCGATGCCGCCCGTTTTTTTGCTTTAGAAGTCCTGCCAGTCATTCAACAGCGATATCCCGATACCACTTTAACCCTAGTGGGGGCCAACCCAGCACCGGAAGTTCTCGAACTGGCCAAGTATCCCGGTGTGAGGGTGACGGGGACCGTTCCCTCGACAGTGGAATATTTACACCGAGGAACCGTTTGTGTGGTTCCCCTGCGGGTGGGATTGGGAATCAAGACCAAAACCCTAGAATCCATGGCCGCGGGGATTCCGATTGTCGCCAGCGATCGCGGTTTAGAGGGTTTAACGGTGGCAGCAGAGGGAATTCCCCCTAGGGCGCTGCGGGCTAATAGTGTTGCTGAGTACGTTACAGCGATCGCTAGGTTGTTCGATGATCCTTCTCTGCGAGAACAACTGTCCCATAATGGCCGGGCGATGGTGGAATCGGAGTACACCTGGGAGCGAGCGGGACAAAGGTACGAGGAAATTTTGCGGGACTAATATTGTTCTTAATCCCTGAATTTTACTCGATACTGTTGGAGAGTTTTACCGCCATAAAAATTGATTTTTTGGAGCCTAATCATGAAAGTTTTAATAGTAGGAAATTACGTCAACGATCGGCAGATCAGTATTAATCGTTTTGTCGGTTTAGTGGAGAAAGGACTCAGACAAAAAGGACACGAAATTCGGCGAGTGCAAGCACAGCCTATTTTCGGTCAACTGAAATCCTCTCCCCAGGGACTCGGCAAGTGGTTAGGGTACATCGATAAGTTAATTATTTTCCCGGTGCAGTTACGTCAGCAGCTGGATTGGGCTGATATCGTCTGCATTTGTGATCAGGCTTTATCCTATTTAACTCCCTACCTAAAAGATCGCAAGTATTTTGTCATCTGTCACGATCTGCTGGCCATTCGTTCCGCCCTAGGAGAAATTCCTGAAAATCCCACCAGTTGGACAGGAAAACAGTATCAGGCGATGATTTTGCGAGGATTCAAACAGGCTAAATATGTTGTCTGTTCTTCCGAAGCTACTCGTGCCGATGTTCTCCGTTTAACTAAAATTACCCCCGAACAAACGGAAGTGATCGAGGATTGCTTGAGTGAGGGATACGGTCCGATGACAAGAGCAGCGGCGGTAAATCTAGTGGCCAAATTTAACATTAATAGTGATTGTCCTTGGCTAATTCATGTCGGGGGCGACCAATGGTATAAAAATCGATTGGGATTGCTGAAAATATTCAAGAAGTTAATCACTTTCCCTGGTCTGGAAAATTGCCGATTGATCCTGATGGGAAAACTTTTGCTGCCGGATATGCGCGAATTTGTTAATCAGAATAACTTGTCCGCACAAGTAATCGAATTAGGAACCGTCTCCGATGATGATCTTCGCGCCTTTTATTGCCTAGCAACTGCTTTAATTTTTCCCTCCTTTCAGGAAGGATTCGGTGTTCCCGTTATTGAAGCTCAATCCTGTGGTTGTCCCGTCTTTACCTCCAATCGTCTCCCCATGACTGTTATCGCTGATGATGCAGCCGTTTACTTCGATCCCACCGAACACGAGGCCGCCGCTACTATTATTGCAGAAAATCTTCTCGCTCCCGATCGCCTGGAAGATTTGAGGCAAAAAGGTTTTATCAATGCCACTCGCTTTACTTACGAAAGAATGATCCAATCCTACCACCAGTTATTGCCAAAATTGTAGTCTACTGGAGTTTAGACTAACTCCCCCCAATCATAAGCTAAGACGCATTTAAACCGCTTATTCTTAGATTAATTGATACCTGCCATGCCCACGCCCAAATTATCTGGCAATTAGCGATTAATTAGGCTACTCTAACTAATATCCCCCCATTAGCCTCGATTTAGAACTGGCTTTTATCCGTCCCCACCTTATCATCGATTTTTTTCCAGAATCTTATGTCTGAAACTATCACTCCCGCCATTAGCGATCGCATCCGTAAACACAGGAACAAAGATCACGGTAATGCCGTGCTTTTCTACTTAGGTCTATCGGCGGTATTATTAAGCTTACATCTACCGGCAGCGGCGCAAAATTGTCGGCCACTTTCTTTATTAGGGGGTGAAGGTAGTGAAGTTACTAAAACTGTCTCACAACCCACTGTTCCAGGTCCTTTCGGTGTCACGATAACTCGTAATAATTGGAATACCGATTGGGCAGTTCCGGGGGGTAGAAGTTTTCAGAGGTTTATCGTTACGGTTTCTGTCCCCCGGGCTGCTTCCTTTGATATCCGGCTGTTTCTCAAGTATAGCGATCAAACTAACGAGGAATTTTTTAATACTAATGGAGTACGAATCGAACCCGATAAACCCTTAACAATTACTGCCACAGTACGGGCAAATGATCAACCTTTCTTAGTCAATCTTTTTGTCAATGGTATTCAGCACATTGGTAATACCTACACCGCTTCTGTTGTCGGTTGTGAACGATAAAATATATAGGGTGTACTGAAAAAAAGTTTTTCCCAGGGACAGGGTGTGGGGTTTTAATCTAAGAGGCATTTAAACCGCTTATCCGATTAGCTGAGTCTCTCCCCATCCCTTTACTGTTGCCTCTTGTCTCGTCTCAACAGGCAATTTAACTGCACGGGCAGCCCTGGATCTTACTCTTTGCCCCGATTGACCTTAAGTGGGACAATTAGAGCAATGCACAATTAAGGATTTTTGTCAAGAAAATAATATTAAACTTATCATTGATACCTGCCATCCCCAAGCTCAAATTATCTGGCAATTAGCGATTAATTACGCTACCCTAGCTAATATCCCCCCATTGGCCTCGATTTAGAACTGGCTTTTATCCGTCCCCACCTTATTATCGATTTTTTTCCAGAATATTATGTCTGAAACTATCACTCCCGCCATTAGCGATCGCATATGTAAACACATGAACAAGGATCACGGTGATGCCGTGCTTTTCTACGCTCAAGTTTACGGTAATATCACCGATGCAGAAACCGCTCAAATGCTCTCCATCGATCCCGAAGGCATGGATTTAGCCATAGAAAAATTAGGGGAGAGTCAAACAATTAGAATACCTTTTGCGCGCACCCTAGAATCAGCCAAGGATGCCCATAATATTCTCGTTGAGATGCTAAAAGTTAATCAAACCACCCCTTGACAAAGCTCGATTTTGCGACTATCACCGAAAAAGATCAACCTAGAGAATTAGCCCATGAATCAGGTTAATAGTACGGTAATAAAAATACCCAAGTCTGGCTGGCGCTTACTGCCTTTTTTAGTCTTGGGTGTGCTAGTTTTTGCCTTTAATTCCTCCCTAGAATTAAATTATCTAGTCAAGGGTTATATTACTCTCTTGGAATTACAGGCAGGCATCGTGGTTTTATACTTTCTTTTGGCTAAATTAGGGAAATCTCAAAAATTATGAGAAATAGAACTATAGCGGCTTTACTAGCCTTTTTTCTCGGTTATCTTGGCATCCATAAATTTTATCTAGGGGAGAATTTAGCAGGTATTCTCTATCTACTTTTCTTCTGGACTTTTATCCCCGGCATCATTGCTTTTTTTGAATTTATTGGTTTAATCATCATGTCAGATCAAGCTTTTGATGCTAAATACAATCCTAACTATCTCCCCAACAGTACAGAGCGAAGACTGCCGGAATCAGGTCAGCAAAAAACCGCTACTTTACTCCAGCTTAAAAAACTTTATGATCAGGGAATTATTACTGCTGAAGAATACGAAGAAAAACGCAGAAAATATTTAGATTCTCTTTGAAAAAATATGTCTAATCTCTCTCCTCGCCCTCCCGAGTCTTCCGAGTGGATATGGCTGTCCTTAGTCCCAGTTTTTGGTGGTCTTGCCATTGCTAATGCTGGCAAAAAAACTAATAATCAAAGTTGGTTATCCGTCGGCATTGCCTTGACAATTATCTCCCTTATTTTCCTTACACAAGAGTCTTTTATCGTAATTTGGTTTGCCCAAATCGGCCTAGGTTTATACATCCGTCAACAGCTTAATTCCCATCCAATAGCTTCGGGAAATAGAACCAATTCCAGACAGTCATTCTCTCCTATCGAAAAAATTGATATTAACAGTTGTTCCACCAACGATCTAGTTTATAAATTAGGGTTGCCGATTGTCTATGCCAATGATATCGTTTCTGTCCGTAACGAAGGACATATTTTTACCCATTTAGAAGAATTACACTTCCTAGCTGGTTTACCAGAAAATTATCTGAAAAAATTAGAACCTTTAGTTATCTTTGCCTACGATATTCGCCAAGAAGTTGACGTTTCTTGGCGTTGTTTAAACTACTACTCCGTTGCGGAATTAGTCAATCTTGGTCTTGACTTTTCCGTGGCTGATAAAATTGTCGCTGAAAGGGAAAAAAACGGTGTCTATCGTTCGGCGATCGAAGTGAGAAACCGGACAGGTATTCCCTTAAAATCCTATCAGCAATTGCTCTAATTCGCTTTATTCTACTTATAGCTTAAATTGCTTTTCTATCAAAGACACGATCCAACTTCTGGGTAAAAAACGGGGCAGATTGACGATAATTTTATTAGCCAATTTACCGGCTACCACGTTGGGGCGTTTGTTTGCCAAGGCAGTTAAAGCCTCTTGTACCACCACTTCTGCCGAATCTAACCGGCCGTTTTTGCCCATAAAGGCACTGGGAAATCGGGCCACCTCAAAAAAATTAGATTCCGTCGGACCGGGGCAAAGAGCGAGGATTTCAACGCCTTTGTCTTTATTTTCTGCCCAGAGAGACTCACTAAAGCTGAGAACAAAAGCTTTGGTCGCTGCATAAACGGAAAGATAGGGCAGCGGTTGAAACCCGGCAATGGAAGCAACATTGATAATTGCCCCCCCAGCACCAGCAAGCATCGGACGGAGAAAATAGTGGCTTAATTCCACCAATACCAGATTATTTAACTGGATCATTTCTAACTGTCGGGCTAAATCCTGCTCGCTAAAAGCACCATAATCACCAAAACCGGCATTATTTACCAGTAAATCAACGTTGATTCCTTTTTGGTTCACCGTATCATATACCAGCTTTCCTGCCCTGGCAACGGTCAGATCTTGAACGATAACCGTCACTTTTACCCCGTATTGTTCCCCCAATTCCGCTGCTAATTGTTCTAGTTTATCCCTAGATCTAGCGACTAAAATTAGCTCCATTTGCCGTTGAGCAAGTTGACGAGCAAAGACGACACCGATACCAGTGGAAGCGCCAGTAATGAGGGCTGTTTTCATAGAAGATCAACTAAAAATAGCTCTTTTGCTGGAATCTTACCACAATTACCCATCCATTTACAGTTCTTAACTTAGGGGGGAAGGCATTTTTTCAACTCAGAATATGTGTTAGGCTAGAAATAGAACAAAGGTCGAGAGAGGTGCAGAAATGACAGTTATAAGCTTCACTGATCAAGATATTGCCAAATATACCGCCGCTGATATTGCTTCTTTAGCCGAACGACTAGAAAAAGATGAGTATAGCAACCCCTTCGAGGCTTTGCGGGATTGGCATCTGTTGCGAGCGATCGCTTTTCAAAGGCAGGAATTAGCCGAACCTTATCTTTATCTGTTGGATCTAGAAGCCTACGATGAGGCTTAAAGTGGCTTAGTTAAACAAAACTTAACAAAAATTACTGGGGGTGTGAGACTAGCACACCCATTATTTTTGATTATCGTATTCTCTGGCTGAAAACAGCCCCTAGCTTTTTGCTCCTTATTTCCCTACTATCAATAACAAAGTATTTTTAGGCGATCGACTAAATTATGGGCAAACAATACAACGTTTATGGGATCGGTAACGCGCTCGTCGATATGGAATTTCAAGTCTCTCCTGAATTACTGCAAGAATTGGGCATCGATAAAGGAGTGATGACGCTGGTGGACGAAAATCGTCAAACCCAGTTGATGGAAAAATTGGCTTTTGATTGTAAACGCAGCGGTGGCGGATCGGCGGCGAATACCCTAGTAGCGATCGCTCAGTTGGGGGGTAGAGGTTTCTATTCCTGTAAAGTGGGTAATGACGAATTAGGTAAGTTTTATCTGCAAGATCTGCGGGCCTGTGGTTTGCATACCAATGAACACGGCGGCGAAAAAGAGGTGGGAATCACGGGAAAATGTCTAGTTTTCGTCACTCCCGATGCCGATCGCACCATGAATACTTTTCTCGGCATCACCGGGGAAATTTCCGAACGGGAATTAGTCCCTTCAGCGATCGCTAATGCCGATTATCTCTATCTCGAAGGTTATCTCGTCACCTCTCCCACTGCCAAAGCTGCCGCTATTAAAGGGCGAGAAATTGCTCAGGCTGCTGGAGTCAAAACCGCTTTATCCCTGTCGGATCCCAATATGGCGATCTTCTTCCGGGAGGGATTACTGGAAATGATCGGAACGGGGTTAGATTTCGTTTTCGCTAATGAGTCGGAAGCTTTGACTATTTCCAGCAGCGACGAAATCGAGTCAGCGATCGCCTATTTTAAAACCATTGCCAAAGGATTCGCTATCACCCGGGGTGCTAGTGGTTCTTTGATCTATGATGGCGAAAATCTCCTGGAAATTGACCCCCATCCCGTACAGGCGATCGATACCGTCGGTGCGGGGGATATGTATGCAGGTGCGTTTCTCTACGGTATTACCCACGGTATGGGTTACAAAGGAGCGGGAAATCTCGCTTCTCTAGCGGCTGCCCGGGTGGTTTCTACTTTTGGGGCGCGTTTACAAACCGAGGAAATTCAATCCCTGCGCGATTCGATCGTTTTGGGATAGGTTTTGTCGGTGATCAGCTTTCAGTCAGTAGTCAGGTTTTTTCTCCCTGCTCCCTGCTCATAGTCTTAACGAGTAATTTAGATAGTCAGACTAAATCCTGTTTAAAAGGTATATGCGTTCCCCAAAAATCGATCAGTGGAGCAGTGGGAGCCACATTAGGGAACGCACCCTACAAGATCGGCGTACTGCTACGCAGTGCCTTCGGCATCGCACTGAGCCGCATAACGACCCCGTTCACCCGCCGCTAACAACCTCTCGAACTTCAACAAAAAACTCTGTAGGGTCGGCGTGCAACGGGATTGTTAGACCGTATCTCTCAGATCGCTTATGATCAATGTATTCTCGTAGGTTCAGGAGTTTAAACCATGCCTTTCGCTGAGTTAATTTCTTTAGTCAACAATCTAAGTCAGGCAGACAAATTATCACTCTTCAAACTCCTAGCTGCACAAATCCCAGACGCTGAACTACAAGTCATCTTTTCTGCATCAGAGTATCCGGTTTGGTCACCCTACGACGCAACGGAGGCTGCAAACATTCTGATGCAGATGATTCAGGATGACCAAGAGGCATCTACTCATGCCTAATACAATCGAGTTTCCCTTTTCTGACGATGAAGCATTGCCCACGATTCCCATCACTGTCATTGGCTTGACCCTGTGGCAACTTTTGCCCTCTATTTTAACCTAAACATCGGGAATCTTCGCTAACATTCCCCAACTAGGCCCACAAGAGCGGCATCGCACTTAAACCCACAGCTTTAATCAATGGACATGGTGCGTTCCCCAAAATCGATCGCTGGAGCAGTAGGACTTGCATTAGGGAACGCACCCTACAAGAGCGGCGATCGCACTGAAGAAATAAAGCCGCATAACGATAAAGCTCACCGGCGGCAATGGAGCGTAGCGGAATTGCCGTCCGGTGCAGCGCCTTGTTAGCTTGTTTCTTCAATTCCAAACCCGATCTTCTTGGCTTGGTTGATAAATTTCTCAATATTACCTTTACCCCACTGATTTGAGATTGCATATTTTGTAGCGTCCGGAAATTCAATGAGTTCATTCTCTCCCAAAAAATGACGATATATTCCTTGCCTGCTGTAAATTTCTTCGGCTTCATTAACAGGAACAAATATTCCACCGCTCCTTATTTCTTGCGGGAACGCAACTAATAGCTCAGAAATGTTTTTAGGATTGTTTTCTTTTATCCAGCATTTAATGACAGATAGTACAAGCTTTCTTTTATTGTAAGCATTACCTCTGAATTGGTAGTGTGTATAATCTTTCGATGATTTTCTGGCTTCCCTTCTTTCTTCTGACTGTTGCTTAATTTTTACTTGGTAACTCTCTGCCTCGGGCAAAGGTATAATCTGTTGAACATCAATAAGTATTTTATCCAGATATTTGTAAGGCGTGAAGCGAACGCAGCGAATATCAATATTCCGCTCGTTGAGCCACATCACTGATGTTGTTAATTCTTTGGAAAAATCAGATGAGACCAAAACAATACGCACATCCAATGCAAAATCGTCCTCTTGTGGTTCTTCCCAGCCCAAAAATTCCAGAAGACTATTTTCGGCATTGGACTCACTGCCTATCGAATTTAAATATTTTTGATATATTTCAACTGCACGACTAAAGGTAAGCGTCGATACCATAGCTGCATAACGTAGAGCCTGAAGCTCCATATGTTCACCTGTCTCTGAGCGCTTTAGCTCGATGACGACAAGATTTGCCTCTTTGTCTATTGCAAGAAGATCAATTCGTCGTTGACTGCCTGACCATTCTGCAAATTCCTCGGATATAACAAGACAGTTTGGTGAAACAACGTCAATTTGTCGCTTTAGTGCTGACTGTAAGTGCTGACGTTCCAATATACCTTCACTATTGAAAGTAGTGGAATTAACTTTCTGCAATTCATTGTCAGTGAGACTGTAAATCGCCATGTAACGCAAATCTCCTTTTCAAGCTAACTAGAGATTATACAGAAACTTTCCGTATAACACTCTTGAAAGTAACAATATGTGGAAACTTTCGGTATATCACCCCATTTAGGCGCAATCGCCAGAAGTTTTCCCTATATCACGCCCAAAAGCGCGTTAGCCAGATTAGCATATTGCCAAAAACCTTGTTTAACTAAATTCCTGACAATTAGGCTCATTCTAGCGATGATTCCTCTGTCTGACCGCACCCCTTGACAACAATTTACAATTATTCGACCTTTAGGGATTGCTATCAGGGGATAGTTGTTTTTTGTTACAGCAGTGGGGAGAAGGGAGCGGGTTTTTCAAGTGGGATTGGCAGTTAATCATACTATTAAAAACCGATTCAGTATAATGAACCCGTTATGCCGTGTCCCTACAGATAGAATTCAACGGCTCTAGCATTCGGCGCGTCACGGAATAAAAATGCGTCTTGCGCCTTGATAATCTTCAATATCAACCACAATATCAACCAAACGATTAACGCAACGATTGCGATAATCTGGCTGTTGCAAGTAGTCGCTCAATATTACCGATTGTCACGACGGGTAATGATATGGGGGTATTTTCCTCCCGCATCACTTGCTCCAGGGAATCTTTACCTTTCATGCTTCGGTTAGCGGTGATCAGGATCATCTGATTGGCTTGGGCATACCGCCAAACAATCCGATCATCGCTCGTGACAGCTAACCCAACTTCTTCAAACAGAATAAAACGAATCGAGATCAAGTCAAGCCAACCACTCGCAGCAAGGCCTCCGGCGAGGACAACAGAATGCCCTCGTAAGTTATGATCAACTAGAAAATTCATGCCCGTGATGCCAACTTGGCTTTTTCCGCTTGAAGTTTGGCTCGAATGGCTTCTGTGCCAGGTTTTGGCGGCTTAGCAGCAATACGGGCAACTCGCTCACGATTTTGCTCTTCATAATATTGTCGGAGTTCTTCAGCTTCTTTGAGAACTTGCTGGTACTCAGCTTCCACATCCGCACGATGAGCCTCAATATAAGCCAGGGCAGCGTTAATTTGCTCTTCCGTCAGATCAAATAATCCCTGAATGAACTTAGGTGGATATTGAGCAGTCACATAATCCATCACATCGTAGAGGGTGATGCGGGTTCCTGAGATCGTTAATCCTCGCTCTGTACGAATGATAGCGGTTTGTTCATTTGATGCGAGCGTCATAGCCAAAGCCCCCTAAGAGCTGCGTTCACTAACTCGTATTTTATCAAAAATATAAAGTTGCCGCAGAAAAATGCCTGAAAGACATCCCCCACATATCCATTCTCCGTCATCAGATAAACCGTCACCCATATTATCTTTATATCACGTCCAAAAGCGTGTTAGCCAGATTAGCCCACACCGCACTTAAACCCACAGCTGCAATCAATGAGCATGGTGCGTTCCCCAAAATCGATCAGTGGAGCAGTGGGAGCCACATTAGGGAACGCACCCTACAAGATCGTCGGCGATTGCGATCGCACTTAAACCCACAGTTTCAATCAATGGGCGTGGTGCGTTCCCCAAAATCGATCGCTGGAGCAGTGGGAGCCACATTAGGGAACGCACCCTACAAGATCGGCGTACTAATCTCTTTGTACGTCCACCAAATCGGCGAACATAGCGAGAACCGACTCGAACAATCCAGATTTGAGCATCTGGGTGACGGGCTTCGAGTCTATTGCAAGCAGATATTTCACGCGCATCAATTTCAAAGTCGCCAGTTTCAAGGTCAATTGCGACAATTTTGCCCTGATTACCCAATTCGACCTGTGGACGTATTTGCGTTTGATAAATGAGATCGCCTCGTTGGGCAAATTCTTCTTTGCTATAGCGGGGTTGTCGAACTGTCATTGGCTTGACCCTGTGGCAACTTTTGCCCTCTATTTTAACCTAAACATCGGGAATCTTCGCTAACATTCCCCAACTAGGCCCACCAGAGCGGCATCGCACTTAAACCCACAGCTTCAATCCATGGGCATGGTGCGTTCCCCAAAATCGATCGCTGGAGCAGTAGGACTTGCATTAGGGAACGCACCCTACAAGATCGGCGATCGCAATTGTTAGTCCGCATTTGATGTGCTTAGCCGACATCAGGCTGAACCCTTTGTATTTCGATCGCTTTGCCGTCACGAAGCTCATAATGCACTTCAAAATCATGAATCTCTGGGACAGGCCTTTTGTCCGTATGTATATGTGAAAATTTACCAAAAAGGATAATGATATTATTTTCGGTTATTCTTTTATTGAACTCACTTGACTTAAATCGCACTACCTTCTCTCCTTTGGGATCAATTGAAGTCATGCCCAACGGAATGCCAGTGATTATATTATTATTGGATTCTTTTACAATGGATTCAAATTGAAAAGGTACATCATTTATGCAATCAATCACCACTTGGTAGCGATTTCCTTCAACTGCTAAATGTGGTTTTATTCGTAACTCGTTTTTTCTTTTATGTTCGTCAACCGCCTGGATTACTCCACGTATCGCCAACGACATATTTTTTATGAAAGCGGATCTGATTTTACTCTTTTCAATATCTTCGACCCCTGACCTAACACCCCGATCAACCTTTGGAGCCAGAGAGTATTGAAGAGGCCTGCTGCCCCTTATATCAAACGGTAGGTGATTAATGTTTTGATCTGGGATGTGAAATGTGTTCACGACGCAGATAATTCGAGTTCGTCTCATCCCCGTGGCAAGCGCATATCCTAGTTCGAATAAGACGTTTGGATTGGGACATACTCGAGAACCAGTTTCATGGCTAGTTATGGGTGTAATGTCAGCAACAAAAATATCGCATTTTTCGATCTTATCTAGTATAGTCGATGTTATTTCTGGCCATCCAGCAACCTGATTTGTATCGTGATCCACTCTGAGCGGTGTAGTAATGTCCTCGCTGTTATTGATGTTCTTGGCACTTTTCCTTAATGCATCTCCAATAAATGCTCGTGTCTCAGGTAAGTCAGATTGCCATGAATAGAATATATTAATCATTTACATTGTTGTATTTTCTAACTACATATTATAGGTCAACTTTCCGTATAAAACTCTCCAGAGTAACGATATGGGTCAACCTTTTGTATATCACTTCATTTAGGCGTGATCGCCAGAACTTTTCCCTATATCACCCCCAAAAGCTTGTTAGCCAGATTAGCATCTTGCCAAAAACCTTGTTTAACTAAATTCCTGACAATTTAGGCTCATTCTAGCGATGATTCCTCTGTCTGACCGCACCCCTTGACAGAAATTTACAATTATTCGACCTTTAGCGATCGCTATCGGGGGATAGTTGTTTTTTGTTACAGCAGTGGGGAGAAGGGAGCGGGTTTTTCAAGTGGGATTGGGGGTTAATCATACTATTAAAAACCGATTCAGTATAACGGCTAAGTTGAGCGGCGGCTAATATCCTTTGCACCACTATCAATATCTCTCGCTCGTCCACTCCAACGTGTGGTTAGACCGTGTTTTCGAGATAAGGTAACAACTTCTCTGCCACTTTCAGCTTGTTGCTTTTGCAAATCAGCAAAGATGGCTTTCAAGTCATGATTGAATGACCGAGAGTACTCTTCACGAATTTTGTGGATCTCTTCCACAATCTCATCCTGAAACATAATCAACCTCCGAGAAGTTCATAGGGTGTACAAAGAATTGGCAACTCGTATCCAAAATCAAGGCTGATCTCTGCCAACTTTCCCTGAATTTGAGCATTGGCGATGTGCTTGCAATTCCAGGTGAGCAGGTAATCCATGCCGTGAACGGTTGCGGCGGCGATATGAACAGCATCAATATCAGCTTTTGCGGGAAGGTTGCTGCGTTCCAAAAATTGCTCTGCTAAATCTAGCACAGCTTGGTTCAAGTCGAGTAAAGATAGATGAGCAAGGATTTCTAGTCGTTGAGATGCGATCACCACATCACCTTGTGAGGTTTCTTTCACGACCGCTTGGGATGAGTAAAGTTGAAAATCACCGCGACGTGTATCCCACCACTCCTTCGTCACCTCAATATTTGCGGCCACAACAATATCTCTGCTGGGTCGAGCAGTAAGATAGCCTAAGATACTGGTTTCAATATAGACGGTTTCGCTCACGGCAATCTAGAAAATCTATCCAATGCCTATCCTACCGCATTTAATCTTGGTTCTGAGGGTGTTGGGTAACAGTCGTCAACCCAACCTTGTCCGTGAAATATTCTTGTCAGCATAAAGTTGCCGCAGAAAGCGGTAGTCCCTGATCAAGCAACAGTTTCATAGCGATTAGGAAGTTCAATGATGCGATCGTCCAAGTAGGAAGAGGCAAAAATTAGGGCTTGTCGAATATCTTCATCCTCCAGTTCCGGAAACTCTTGATCTAATTCTGCTCGATCGGGATAAGTTGCCAGTAGCTCAATCACTCGACGAACCGTAAGGCGAAGATTACGAATGCAGGGTTGCCCATTCATACGGTTTGGATGGCTCGTAATACGATCTAGTTTCATTAGAGTAATTCTATTGCTTCATGATCATTTTAACCTTTAGCGGGGGTAAGCAATGCCTGAAAGACATCCCCTACATATCCATTCTTTGTCATCAGATAAACCGTCACCCATACTATCTTTATATCACGCCCAAAAGCGTGTTAGTCAGATTAGCCCACACCGCACTTAAACCCACAGCTTCAATCAATGGGCATGGTGCGTTCCCCAAAATCGATCGCTGGAGCAGTGGGACTTGCATTAGGGAACGCACCCTACAAGATACGCGATCGCACTACCGTACAGTCATCGATTATAACAACTCACGAATTCCCTAAAGACCCAGCCCCAAGTTCTGTAGACACCTTTGTAATAACCACCTACTAAAACCCAAGGACGACCTTGCCGGTCATAAGCTGTCTTATGTATGTAGACTTCTCTACCATTACGCAAGGCATTAACTACTTGTCCATTTGGTCTGTCACGAACGTTAAGAGGAGTACCAGTAGGGTCTGTTACTTGACAAACTCTTTCTGCTTTTACTGGTTGACTGATCACCATCCAAGCCAAAAGAGATAATGGAACCATCATAAAACTATTACTTCGCATATCTCTATTCCTAACGTGATTCTCCATTTTTTCAGAGAAAGATAGACTCTCTCTCACCAACCGAGAAATCCTTTGTCGAACGGAAACTTTCCGTACAACACTCTCTGGGGTAACGATATGGGTCAACCTTCTGTATATCACTCCATTTAGGCGCGATTGCAAGAACTTTTCCCTATATCAACTCCAAAAGCCTGTTAGCCAGATTAGCTTACTGCAAACAATCTCCTTTAAGGAAAATTATCACAAAAGCTTTGCGTGATTATAGCAAAGATTCTTAGATATGACTGCACTTTATCACAAAATTTCACTATTATTTCGGGTGCGGTGATTTGTTATGTTTCTTGGTTCACAACTTCTTTAACAATTTGTCATACTCTGCGTGAGAGCCTATCCAAAACCAAACAATTACATTCTTACTCTTGATTCTTCCCTTGCGCTCTCCAACCTATACCGACTCTGATTGACCAGATCTGGTCTTCTTGATTGACCTCCTTAAATTCTAAGCTTGGATGGCTTGGGTTATCTTTCCATAACTTGTAATTTTTTCTGGCTGTTCTTTTCACTCTGTCTGGTAGCTGTTGAAATAAGCCGACGAAATCTGGATTTAGTTCCGACTTCATAGCTCATCAAATCCCATTTCTTCAGTCTGTCCGTTTTCTGAATCCGCAATAGCTTTCTGAGCAAGTTCTTTGAGAATTAAGCTGTCTTGGGGTTTAGATAATGTTTCTTGCCATTTGATTTCATTTTCGATGTCTTCAATAAACTGCTCTGCCAGTTCGTCTTGAATTGCTTCTGGTAGTTCTTGAGCTTTTTGTACAGCTTTACTTAGAAGTGTTGATAACATTTCTTCTCTTCTCTTGAAAACATAACTACATATTATAGGTCAACTTTCTGTATAAAACTCTCTGGGGTAACGATATGGGTCAACCTTCTGTATATCACTCCATTTAGGCGCAATCGCTGGAACTTTTCCCCTATATCACCCCCAAAAGCGTCTTAGCCAGATTAGCATCTTGCCAAAAACCTTGTTTAACTAAATTCCTGACAATTAGGCTCATTCTAGCGATGATTCTTCGATCTGACCGCACCCCTTGACAAAAATTTATAATTATTCGACCTTTTGCGATCGCTATCGGGGGATAGTTGTTTTTTGTTACAGCAGTGGGGGAGAAGAGAGCGGGTTTTTCAAGTTGGATTGGCAGTTAATCATGCTATTAAAAACCGATTCAGTATAAAGACCCCGTTATGCCGTGTCCCTACAGATAGACTTCAACGGCCCTAGCATTCGCCGCGTCACGGAATGAATATTCGCCTTGCGCCTCGATAGGTATCAATATCAAGCACAATTTCAACAAGACTTTCAACACACCGACCTCGATATTCCGAATCATTCAAAAGCCGCTCAGCATTGCCAACAGTGATCACAGGCAATGATTCTGAGGTATTTTCTTCACGCAGGACCTGCTCTAGGGAATCTTTCCCTTCCATACTGCGATTAGCGGTAAGCAAAATCATCTGATTCTCTTGAGCAAGTCGCCAAACCGTCCTGTCATCACTGTTGATCGACAAATCCATCTCTGCAAAGGTGACGAACTGCATCGGGACGATATCAAGCCAGCCCTGAGTTGCGATCGCACCAAAGAAAACCAAGGCATGACCTTTGAGATTGTGATCAATCAAAAAAATCATACTTTCGACTCACGCTTTGCCTTAGCCACTCGAAGCTTTTCCCAAGCAGCCTCGGAGCCTGGCTTAGGTGGTTGCGCAGCAATACGGGCAACTCGCTCACGATTTTGTTCTTCGTAATACTGTCGCAGTTCTTCAGCTTCTTTGAGAACTTGCTGGTACTCAGCCTCTACATCCGCACGATGAGCCTCAATATAAGCCAGGGCAGCGTTAATTTGCTCTTCCGTCAGATCAAATAATCCCTGAATGAACTTAGGTGGATATTGAGCAGTCACATAATCCATTACATCGTAGAGGGTGATGCGGGTTCCTGCGATCGTCAGTCCCCGCTCTGTACGAATGATAGCGGTTTTTCCATTAGATGCGAGCGTCATAGCTATAGTCTCAGTCTTTCACCATCTCATTCCATATTACCGCATGAAAAAGCAAGGTGAGCAAACGCCCACCCTGACTACTAATTCGCAAGCTCTTTAATCCTCAACCCAGACTTTCAAAATGTATTTCAGCCTCGTTCCTGCATCTAGCCAGTAGTGAACTCCAATATCTGGCAATTCAGTATCATTTGTGTGAGCATCACCAGGCCCCGTACTACAAGATCGGCGATCAAATTTAGACCACAGATTCAATCAATGGGCATGGTGCGTTCCCCAAAATCGATCGCTGGAGCAGTGGGAGCCACATTAGGGAACGCACCCTACAAGATCGGCGATCTGCTATGCAGTGCCTTCGGCATCGCACTGACAATTAGGCTCATTCTAGCGATGATTCTTCGATCTGACCGCACCCCTTAACAGAAACTTACAGTTATTCGACCTTTTGCGATCGCTATCGGGAGATAGTTGTTTTTTGTTAGAGCAGTATGGAGCAGTCTAACTGATGGCTATATTTCCAGATTATCGCCCGCAGGAAACCAATCTTCATCGAGAATTTGTTCAAGGGAACCAATGGGAATAACGGGGAAAGTATCGAGGGGTAATTGAGAGCGGTCACTGGCATTTTTTCGGGCTGAAAGATAACATTCATCAAAAATTTCCAAAAGATAAGGTTTCAGACTAGGACTATCTTTAAGTTCATCTAATATATCGAGACGAAAAGTTCTAATCTCTCCCTTCCAGTGACCTTCGTTTCTCTCTCTTTCTGCCGCCCAATATTTGAGCTTAAGTAAATGTTCTAATAATCGGGTTAACAGACTTTTAATTGTGCGCTTTTCACTCCTTCCCATACTTGCTAACTCCTCTAGTAAATTCTCTAAATCTACCCGCTCAAACTGTCTGGCTTGCAGTTGATTAATAGTAGTTCTAATCCAGAGATAAAAGTCTTGTTCGTACAGGGTTTTATTATCCATAATTTACCTCTATATATTACTCGTGGTTATTAGTGGGAAACCAATCTTGATCGAGAATTTGTTCAAGGGAACCAATGGGAATAGGGGGGAAAGTATCAAGAGGTAATTGAGTTCTAACTTGAGCCTCTTTTCTAGCAAATTGATAGCATTCCTCAAAGATTTCCAGAATATAGGGTTTCAAACTAGGGCTATCTTTAATTTCTTCGATTATTTGTCGGCGAAAGTTGATAATTTCCCCTTTCCAGTGACCCTCATTTCTAGATTTTTCTCCTGTCCAGTAAGTTAGTTTCAGCAAATGTACCAGTAATTGAATCAAAAGATTTTCGATTTTGCGCTTTTCACTCCTTCCCATACTTGCTAATTCCTCCAGTAAATTCTCTAAATCTACCCGCTCAAACTGTCTCGCTTGCAGTTGATTAATAGTAGTTCTAATCCAGAGATAAAAGTCTTGTTCGTACAGGGTTTTATTGTCCATAATTGACCTCTAGATATTACTCATGGTTATTAGTGGGAAACCAATCTTCATCGAGAATTTGTTCAAGGGAACCAAGGAGAATAGCGGGGAAAGTATCTAGGGGTAATTGAGAGCGATCGCTGGCATTTTTTCGGGCTGAAAGATAACATTCATCGAAAATTTCCAAAAGATAGGGTTTCAGACTAGGACTATCTTTAAGTTCATCTAATATATCGAGACGAAAAGTTCTAATCTCTCCCTTCCAGTGACCTTCGTTTCTCTCTCTTTCTGATTCCCAATATTTGAGTTTAAGTAAATGTTCTAATAATCGGGTTAATAGACTTTTAATTATGCGCTTTTCACTCCTTCCCATACTTGCTAATTCCTCCAGTAAATTCTCTAAATCTACCCGCTCAAACTGTCTGGCTTGCAGTTGATTAATAGTAGTTCTAATCCAGAGATAAAAGTCTTGTTCGTACAGAGTTTTATTGTCCATAAATACTCACTTAAACCAAATAAAATGGGGATAATCATAGAAATTAACTATATAAACTAGCCACATATTCACCGTAGCCATTATAGGGCAGAGTTTCGATAATTTCCCAAGATAAATCACTTCTACTGCCGATAAATTTCTCCGTTGCTTGCGACCAACGGGGATGGGGTTTACTGGGGTTTACATTAGCCTCAAAATCGTATTCATGAGCGTCAATTGTGTTCCAGTAGGTGGCTGGTTGTTTGGCTGTAAATTCAATTTTCACTATCGATTTTGCCCCTTTAAAACCGTATTTCCAAGGAATAACCATTCGCAAGGGTGCGCCGTGTTGTTTGGGTAAATCATGCCCGAAAATTCCCACGGCAAAGAAAGCTAATTCATTGGCCATTTCTTCAATTCTTAAACCTTCTGTATAGGGCCAAGGTAAGGCTCCTAAATGTAATCCTGGCCCTTTGGTAATTTCGGGATCATAAAAGGAGGTAAAACGGACGAATTTTGCTTCGGGTTTTGGTTCCACTGCCGCAACTAAAGCACTCATGGGAAAACCCAACCAAGGTAAGACCATTGACCAAGCTTCCACACAACGAAAACGATAGATTCTTTCTTCGAGAGGAAAGGTTTTTTTAATAGTATCTATATCGTAGGTTTGGGGATTTTTTACCAATCCTCCCACTTCTACCCTCCAGGGATTCGTCGGTAATTTCTGCGCTTTTAACCAGATATTTTTCCCCCCTCCGAACTCATAAAAATTGTTATATTTCCCGGCTACAGTTTCGGCAACTATGGGGCGATTTACCGTTAAAAACTGCGGATTCTTGCTGAACCCTTCAATTTTAGGTAATTGCAAACTTTTTTCTAAAGCTTCCGAGGAGGAGGATTTACCACAAGCAGTTAATAATAGGGAACTACCCGCAATTCCTGTCCCGATTAACCCCTGTAAAAAGCGACGACGGTTAAAATAAACACTTTCGGAAGTAACTTCATTTTCGGAAATTTGCCAAGATTTAGCTAAACGAATCAAGACCATAATTATCCCCCAATTTTATTGACAAAAAAGCAGAGTTATGATATGGGATACCACAACTCTGATTGTACAATATTTTGTCAGTTTTTTTAAGAAATTTCGGCGAGCATGGGGGCAGTCACCAGAGGTTCCCGTCGTCCTTTTAAGACCATGGGAACTCCTCGTGAGGGAGCAAGGGTGACACCGCGGCGACTGGGTTTTTCAGGGGTATTATTAGCTAGAGTTAACTGATAATTGGCCAAAATTGTGGCGATAGCGATTTTCATCTCGTAGATAGCTAAAACTTCCCCGATACAACGACGCGCTCCACCACCAAAAGGCATATATTCGTAGGGGGTGAATTGTTTTTCTAAAAAGCGTTCTGGTTTAAAAGTATGGGAATCGGGGAAAGTTTGCTCGCGGTGGTGAGCTAGATAAATACAACCCATAATAATTGTCCCTTTTTCTAAAGGATAACCATCTAGTTCTACCGGTTCTTCCACTGCTCGCGGAAAAGTTAACATTGCCACGGGATGAATGCGTAAAGTTTCCGAACAAACTGCCGCAAGATAGGGTAATCGAGTTATATCAATGGGGTTAGGATTATCTCCTAAAGTGGCTATTTCTTGGAGAATTTTTGCTTTAATTTCTGGGTAGCGATGGGTCCAGTAGAGCGCCCAGGACATAGCGGTGGCCGTGGTTTCATGACCTGCGAATAATAAGGTCATTAATTCATCGCGCAATTCCTTATCGCTCATCGGGTTGCCTTCTTCATCCCGGGCTGACATCAGTAGTGATAAAATATCGTTGCGATTGGGGTTAGGATTAGCTTTTCTTTCGGCAATTTCTGTATAGATAATATCATCAATTTTTTCTTGGGAACGCTGGTATTTTCCCCAGGGACTCCAAGCACCCAAATCAGCACGCAAAATTGGGAAAAATAGCAAAGAAGCCATCACCGGAGAGTTAAAAATATCGAGCATTTCAGCCAGAATTTTTTTCAGGGTTTGATAACGTTCCCCTTGACTAATTCCAAAAACTGCCTCCATAATTACTTGTAAAGCAATCGCTGTGGTCGCTGAACGGGCCTTAAAAGGTTGATTTTGGGGCAATTCTGCCATCACTCTTAGGGTAATATCGCGGATTAAATCGCCGTAGAAACGCATTCTCTCCCCGTGAAAAGGTGGCAATAAAAGCTGACGGCGTTTTTTGTGGATGTCTCCGTCTAACATGACGACGGAATAATCACCAATAATCGGGGCAATAATCCGATTGGCTTCCCCTGGTGCCGAAAATTTTTTACGGTCATTAGTTAAAACCTGTTGTAGGGCCGCAGGACTACTGACAAAGATAAAATTATCTACAGTTAAACCCACTTTTGTGCTAAAAATATCGCCATGCTTGCGGGCGGCATTTTCCATAAAAGCTACAGGATTAATGATCCATTGTGCCATTTGCAGGAAGGTGGGGGCTTTGACCTTGGGGATGATTTTCATAGATTAATTGCTATATCCAATGCTAATTATTTCTAATTGTGACATTTTTTTCCCAGAGACGGCAAGGTGTAATATCAAGTAAACAGCAAAAATTACCGGGCTGTTGCTCGTCCTATCTTCTCCCAGAGAGGGGGATTTTCTGGGAATTTTCAGGATTGGCTTTCTGGTCTAAACAATGATAACTACGGTAGAATAGCCCCTAGTTCTATTTAATTCGCTTTTATAGTTTAATCTCTCTTTTATTCTCTTTTTAGGGACTTGTGATGATTATTTCCCAGTCCAGCAACTGGAAAAAGCTGGTTATTTGCCGTTATTTGCCGCTGCTAATCGCCTTTAGCGGCACTTTTCTCCTGACTACTCCCCCCGCTTTTGCCCTCGAATCCAGTGCCTCCACCGGTTTTAATCCTCAAACTATTCTTTTCAATGCCTTAACTTGGGTGGATAGTTTGGGGTCTGTGGGAGCGATCGCGTTTATAATTATCTATATTCTAGCTACTGTGGCCTTTTTTCCCGGTTCAATCCTGACTTTAGGGGCTGGTGTGGTTTTTGGCCTGGTTTTAGGCTCTTTTTACGTCTTTATCGGGGCAACTATCGGCTCCGCTGCCGCTTTTCTGGTGGGACGTTATTTGGCTAGGGGTTGGGTGGCGGAAAAAATTCAAGGTAATAATAAATTTCAAGCTATCGATGAAGCTGTGGGGAAAGAAGGCCTAAAAATAGTGCTTTTAACCCGGTTATCTCCCATATTTCCTTTTAATCTGCTCAATTATGCCTATGGTGTCACCGGGGTTTCCCTGAAAGACTATCTACTAGGTTCCGCAGGCATGATTCCGGGGACGATAATGTATGTCTATATTGGCTCTTTAGCGGGCAGTCTTGCCACTATCGGCACCTCAACACCAGCCACTAACCCAGCTTTACAATGGACTATTCGCCTGAGCGGTTTTATCGCTACCGTTGCTCTCACCCTCTACGTCACAAAAATTGCCCGTCAGGCCCTGGCATCAGTTATCAGTGAATAGTAATCATTTATCAGTCAGGGGTTGGGGAAGTGGGGGAATGGGGAAGTGGGGTGTGACCCCCCCAACCCCCCCGACATCGGGGGGGCAGGGGGGGTGTGGGGTGTGGGGTGTGGGAAGTGGGGAAATTGAACTAAAACCCCAAAACCCCAAAACCCCAAAACCTAAAACCTAAAACCTATCTCCCGACTCCTGACTCCTATCTCCTGACTCCCCAAAACGAAAACTTCGTATCTCACCATTAAGATAACTACTTTATTATGTTTCAAAATAGCTCCAGTGAAGTTAATATTCTCCCCATGGACGAACATAATCAAAAATTAGTTAATCATGTTCATCCTGCCGATTGGGTCAATCCACAACCCCAAGATTGTTATGATTTAGTCGTCATTGGTGCGGGTACTGCGGGTTTAGTCGTAGCGGCGGGAGCGGCGGGTTTAGATATAGGTTTAAAAGTGGCTTTAGTGGAAAAACACCTCATGGGGGGAGATTGCCTCAATTTCGGTTGTGTTCCTTCCAAATGTCTGATTCGTTCCTCTAGAATTATCGGGGAAATTGAGAAAGCCAAAAAATTAGGAATTAATATTGGGGATACTAGGGTAGATTTTGCCAGAGTCATGACCAGAATGCGGCAAATTCGCGCCGATATTAGCCATAATGATTCGGTGCAACGTTTCCAAAAACTAGGTATCGATGTCTTCTTGGGTAGCGCTCGTTTTTTAGGACAAAATGCTGTGGAAGTGACGGGAAAAACCCTCGATTATAAAAAAGCTGTCATTGCCACTGGTGCTGGGGCCTTTCATCCCGATATCCCCGGACTAAAAGAGGCGGGATTTTATACCAATGAAACAATTTTTTCCCTAACAGAATTGCCTCCCCGATTAGCTGTTATCGGTGGCGGGCCGATTGGTTGTGAATTAGCCCAAGCTTTTCAAAGGTTAGGCGCACAGGTGATTTTATTTCATAATCATTCCCATCTTTTGAATAAAGAAGACCGAGAAGCGGCCGAAATTATTGAGAATACTTTGCTGCGGGAAGGAATGCAATTGATTCTCTCCTGCCAAATTGAACGGGTGACAACAAATGAGCGGGGTAAAACCATTGAATATACAAGCAACGGTCAAGGAGCAACTATCACCGTTGACGAGATTTTAGTCGCTGCCGGCCGGGAGCCGAATCTGTCAGGATTAAATTTAGAAGCGGTGGCCGTGGAATACGATACTCGTCGGGGAGTTAAAGTCAATGATTATCTGCAAACTACTAACCCGAAAATTTATGCGGCCGGTGATATCTGTATGGATTGGAAATTTACCCATGCCGCCGATGCAGCCGCCCGTATTGTGATTAAAAATACCCTTTTTTCTCCCTTCGGTTTCGGACGCGATAAGCTCAGTAATTTAGTTATGCCTTGGGTCACTTATACCGACCCAGAAATCGCCCGGGTGGGTATGGATGAAACCCAAGCACAGACCCGGGGATTGGTCACTAATACTATTAAAATTCCTTTGAGTATAGTCGATCGAGCTATCACTGATGGCGAAACAGCAGGTTTTCTAAAAATTATTCACAAACAAGGTTCCGACCAAATTTTAGGAGCCACTATCGTCGCCGCTCACGCCGGTGAGATGATTTCCGAAATTACCACCGCTATGGTTGCCAAAATCGGATTGAGTAAACTCTCTACTGTTATTCATCCCTATCCCACCCAAGCGGAAGCGATTAAAAAGGCCGCCGATGCCTATCGTCGAACTCTCTTGACTCCTAATAGTCAAAAACTCTTGGAATTGTTGACTAAATTATCCCGTTAAAATCAATGATTGCCACTGGAGAACTGCGGCAGAACTTTGAACAATTCTGGCGGGAAGCAGCCGCGCAGTTGGGAAACGCCCAATCCCTCACCGAACGGGGGTCGGGGAAATGGCAGGAGTACCAGTTGGAGAAATACCAACCCCTGACGCAGCTCTGCCCTTTTTAGAATACAAGTAAACGGTGAAAACCTTCTTGCTCAAAATGGCGATCGGTGGTTAATGCTTCATTAATATTGAACTGACGCATCAATAAAAAGCTAACTGCATCACATAAGGAATAAGTCTTATCTTGCCGTGCCATCAATAGTTTGACCGCAGCACGATGTAAAGGCTCATCTATCCAAACTGTCTCGATATCTGGATTTTCTAGCAAATCGGTGATAAATTCTAGGGTAGCTAAACGCGGGTAATGGCGAACTTGAGCTAGAGCAACTAACTCTGCTAAAACGTAACTGTGGGTGATGCTTTTACCTGCACTATCTAACAATTGGACAGCTTCTTCATGTCCTGGTTGATCACGATAGACATAGCAAAGTAACCCAGAAGTATCGAGGAGTATCACCGATTTCATGTCTCCTCATGAGTATCTCCATACTCTCTTCCTAAGTCAGCATCAATGCTTTCATTATCTGCTCCTGTCGGATAGCCGCTAATTGAGCCAGCGTGCGCTCGAAAGCGTTGACGTGCTGCTTCTTTTTCGGCTTCCGTGCGTTGGTCTTTAGCTTTTGTTAAGCGATACTGTCGCTCAAGGGAAGTTGTTACTAATTCTGACAGGTCGATCCCTAATATTTTAGCTTGCTGTTGCAAGGCGGCATAAACTTCATCGCTCAATTCTAGGGTTAAGACTTGACTCATTTGGCTGTACCTTCGTTGTGGCTATTGATTAGATTAATTTCTTTTTTAACTCTTTGACCATTATAACCTCGGACTCTTCACAGTAGCACTGTAGGGTGGGTTAGCGACAGCGTAACCCACCGCATATTAAAAAATTGATGGTGCGTTACAGGCGCGTTTTCGCACCCTACGGCGATGGCGTACTGCTACGCAGTGCCTTCGGCATCGCACTGTCGGTTGGTAATTTCAATATAAGCAGCATCGTGGCGCACTTGATTCGTCCAGCCTGCTTTCAACACCCATGCGGAAAAGGAAGCTTTATTACGGGCGCTGTTACAAATTACGGCTTTTTCAGCCTTGTCGGGAAGACAGGGCTGGGAATTTTTTTCAGCAGGCGAACTTAAAGCAGGTTATACTTTGCACGGCGACAACTTGCATTTTTTACTCAAGGACAATAATATAGTTTAAGAGTCATAATTAGAAGCAAAGCACTCATTAAAAACATGATTAACCTAGAATTCACGGAAGAAGAAAAGAACTCACTGTATTATGAAAGATTTCATCATCC